>NZ_ALNO01000025.1:0-1132 GCF_000293015.1 Slackia sp. CM382 | reverse complement strand
CATGCTGTACGTACAACGTTTTCTTTAAAAGTATGCTTGAACGTACATTGGACTCGGCAAACGGTCGATACAGATATCCGATACTAAAATCCAGGTAGATTACGTCTTTATCGTACATGTACCGTCTTATCGCGAGCAGTATGGGATGAATGCGGTTCGATATGAGTTCGTTCGATATCAACCTACTTCCCTTATATGTATGTTTATTTATATCATATGGGAACGAAAACGAGGTTCGCCACTTTAAGCTGACGAACCTCGCGTACGGATGATTAGGTGAATCGACGCGGTCGAGCTACGCTACGCTGAAAGTCGCAGTCGCGAGCTTCTCCTTGGAGAAGGATAACAGCTCTGCAACCTCTACCTCGACATCGGAATCGCTCTTAAGGGAATAGGCCACTTGATAGGTCGTACCGGCTCCGGGCCTCACGTCTGCCATGTGTCCGTCGTTATCAAGGTTGTTCACGAATGCTATTTCCAGCTGAACGCCGTCCTGGAAGGCTTTTTCGCTCAGCGCGACCATGGCATTCGTGGTGTCGTCGGAATTATTCGTCCAAGAATACGTTACGACGATGGCCTTATCGCCGTTGTAGTCGGTCGTCACCGTCGCGTTATCGATCGATACCTGATACTTGGACGAGGTCTTGTCGGCAGCTGCGACAGCATCCGACGAAGCGCTGGTTTCATCCGTGCTGGAAGCGCTGTTCGCCTCGGACATCGAATTGTCCAAGGCCTTGTCTATGGCAGTGGAATAAACCTGCTGAGAAATAAGCACAAGGACGATGGAAACAATCGCAAGGACGATAGCCGCTATCGCGATTCCCTTTCCGCCCTTAGTCCCCTTGCGAATGCCTATAAGTCCCACCACGCCAAGCGCAAGACCGACGAGCGCAAGAATGAACGACCCGTTATTGATGATGGGAATGAGAGAGGTCACGATGGCGAGTATTCCCAGAACGAGACCTGCGATGGCAAGTCCCGAGGTCGGCTTCTTTTCGATATTCACATTCAAATCCGGCATGATTCTTTCCCTTTCTCCCTATCTGCAAGCTTAAGAGAGCCATTCCTCTACCCTGCGTCCCTCAAGCGATAACGGGCAGAGGATATCGGATGACCCCCCCCCCCCCCCCCC
>NZ_ALNO01000024.1:0-4349 GCF_000293015.1 Slackia sp. CM382 | reverse complement strand
GCTTCGGAACCCGCTTCGGAACCCGCTTCGGAACCCGCTTCGGAACCCGCTTCGGAACCCGCTTCGGAACCCGCTTCGGAACCCGCCGTCTCGTTTCCCTGCGGCCGCGCAGGCGTCGAGGCGCTGCTGCCGCATCGCGATCCGTTCATATGGGTGAGCCGCATCCTTGCGTGCGAGCCCGGCGTCTCGATTACGGCCGAACTCGATGTCGATCCGGCGTTGCCGCTGTTTGCCGGCCATTTTCCCAGCCACCCCGTGCTTCCAGGCGTCATTCTCATGGAAGCGCTTGCCCAGGCGGCGTCGTGCTGCGTGCTGTCCGGACGGGGCCGGGCCGGCACGATCGGCTTTCTGACCGGCATCGATAAAGCGAAGTTCCGCGCCCAGGTGCATCCCGGAGACACGGTGCGCCTCGAAGTCCGCATCATACGCGATTCTTCACGTATGGCCGTGGCCGACGTCTCGGCGTATGTCGGAGACGTGCTGGCTGCGCAAGCGACGCAGAAATACGTCATCGCGCGTCAAGGGTAACGGCCGTTCGGTAGGTTTGAAGGAAGCATCATGGCATCGAATCGCACTGATTACGTAACCATAGCCCTCGACGGCCAGGGTGCGCGCGACGCATCCGCCGTCGCGGTGTCCGTCGAAGGCAGGGAACCTCGCGCCCAGGTCATCTATCGGCTTTCAAGCGTTGCCGCTCCCGGCTCGGGCAGCGTGCTCATCGTCGGTTTCGGCAACGCCGCCAAGGCCGTTGCGCGTGCCTGCAAGAAGGCGGGCGCCGATGCCGTCTTCGCCACGGCGACCGCCGACAAGCGCAAGGCGTTCACCTACGGGGGCATCGCCGAGCCGTGCGTCATCGGGGAAGCGTTCGACGAGCGCTTGTTCTCGAACGAATGCTGCCTCGAATCCGCGCTTGCCGAAAGCGGCGCGAAAACGGTGCTCTTCGCGCATCGCGACGCCTGCGTGAGCCCTCTCGCGCGCGCGATCATGCATAAGGCCGGCGCGCTTGCGCTTACGCCCTTCGCGAACGACAAATCGCTCGAAATCTGGGTTCGCGTCGAATTCGACCCGACGGCCGCGCTCGATCGCGATCCCGTCTGGAGCGCCTGTCCGGTCTGCGGGCTGTCGCATGACCGTGCGCTCGTCATGGAGGCGGGCGGCGTGTGCCCGACGTGCCAGGGACTCTATCGTCTCGATTCCGACGAACGCATCGCCCAGGTCTTCGACGAAGGAACGTTCGAGGAATGGTTCGACGGCATCGAGGAGCGAAACCCTCTCGACTTTCCGGGATACGAATCGACGCTCGAACGGGCGCGCACGCGCAGCGGCAGGTCCGAGGCCGTGCGTTGCGGCAAGGCGCTGCTCGCGGGCATGCCGGTCGCGCTTGCCGTCATGGAGCCGTCGTTCATGATGGGATCGATGGGCTCGGTCGTGGGGGAGAAGATCACGCGCACGGTGGAGCGCGCGACCGACGATCGTCTGCCTGCGGTCATCTTCACGGCTTCGGGCGGTGCGCGCATGCAAGAAGGCCTGGCATCGCTCATGCAGATGGCGAAAGTATCTGCGGCGATCGAGCGCCATGGGCGCGCCGGTCTGCTCTACGTGTCGGTGCTCACCGATCCGACGACGGGCGGCGTGACCGCATCGTTCGCGATGGAAGGCGACATCATCCTTGCCGAGCCCCATGCGCTCATCGGGTTCGCAGGAAGGCGCGTGATCCAGGACACGATTCGCAAGGACTTGCCCGAAGGCTTCCAAACGGCGGAATTCGCGCTTGCGCATGGGCTCATCGATGCTATCGTGCCGCGTGCATCTCTGCGTCACCGCCTCGCCCATATCCTGGCGATCCATGCATCGCGTCCCAGGGCGTGCGTCGCCGCCTCGGACGGCGGAAAGCCTGCCGCCGCTCCCTGCGCCGATGGGAGCCGTCAGGCGCCGACGTTCGAGGCGGTGGAGACGGCGCTTTGCGGCACGCCCGTGCAGCGCAAACGGGAGGCGCTCGATGATACGCAGGGGCGATCGACGGGTCTGATGGGGCGCATCCGCGGGATCTTCGACGGCATCGCAGGCGGCGCGAACGACGTGCAGCGCGCGCTGCGCCGTCAGGGCTTGGCCGATGCTCCCGATGTAAAACCCGTCGAAGGAGGGCATACGGGCGGCAAGGCATGGGAAAGCGTGCAGCTTGCCCGCAATATCCATCGTCCGACCTCGCTGTTCTACATCGCATCGATGGTGCGCGGCTTCGTGGAGCTGCATGGCGATCGCGCGTTCGGCGACGACGGCGCCATCGTCGGAGGCATAGGATGGATAGGAGGTCGCGCCGTCACCATCATCGGGCAGGAGAAGGGATCCGACCTCACGCAGCGCATCGCGCGCAACTTCGGATGCCCTCAACCCGAGGGATATCGCAAAGCGCTGCGCCTGATGAAGCAGGCGGAGAAGTTCGGACGTCCGGTCGTGTGCCTGGTGGATACCCAGGGCGCGTACTGCGGGGCCGAATCCGAGGAACGCGGCCAGGGCAACGCCATCGCCGACAACCTCGTTTCCCAGGCGGGGCTGCGCGTTCCGATCGTCAGCGTCGTCGTGGGGGAGGGCGGTTCAGGCGGCGCGCTCGCGCTGGCCATGGGCAACAGGGTCGCGATGCAGGAACACGCGGTGTATTCGGTGCTGTCACCCGAAGGGTTCGCTTCCATCCTTTGGAAGGACCGCTCGCGCGCCGCCGAAGCCGCCGCCGTCATGCGCATGAGCGCCGAGGAGGCGCGCGATCTAGGCGTGGCCGACGACGTGCTGTCCGAAGGGCCGGCTCCCGCACACGAGAATCCGAAGGATGCGGCGCGCGGCGTCACCGCGTTCGTGGAGCGTGCGCTCGAAGACCTGTCCGACCTGTCCGCCGACGAGCTGGTCACGCAGCGATACGGACGGTATCGCGCCTTCTAGGCCCCATCAGGACCCATTCCGAAGAATCCTCTGCATCCATCTTGCGGATCGGCATCCCGCGGACCGCGCATCGATCCGCGTCGGTTGGAAAGGCGATTCGACGTGCGGAACGCAGGGCCCAGATTATCCATCTCGCATTACGCACGCGGAAGGCCCTCTTCGATCCTGTCGTCAAGAGCCTGGGGGGGGGGTCGTCCCAGATTTCTTCGCCACATACATGAGGCGGTCGACGTCGCGCTCGAGCTTGCGCAGATCTCGGGTCGTCGCGATGTGCCTCGTGATGGTTCCGAACGCGAACGAGATATCCATGTCCTTCGGGCAGATGCCCTCGTCCGCGATCGCTTTGCGCGCGAATTCCTGGGCGCTAAGCAGCCGGGCGTTCTGCTCGGCGTATGAAAGGGTCGTCGACGTCACGATGAACTCGTCGCCGCCCATGCGATAGCAGCGTCCTTCATCCCCGAACGATTGGACGAGCCCGTCTGCGACGCGTATAAGCACGCGATCGCCTATGTCGTGTCCGCAGCGATCGTTGCATGACTTGAAATCGTTGAGATCGAGGATCGTGATCGTGGCCGTGCTCCCTACGAGTTCGAGGGTTTCCTCCCTGAGCAGGCGGACGTTGCCGACGCGCGTCAACGAATCGGTTTTGGACTGCCGCAGGAGCGCCTCGCTTCGCTGAGCGTTCTGCACGGCGAACAGATAGCGCACGCACGCGGCGATCACGATGAACGCGAAGAACATGCTCAGATTCACGATCAGGCCGTGGGAAAGCGCGCCGCGGTAGCTCGCGAACATGAAGCATATCTCGATGGATACGAGGGTGAGGGGAACGGTGATCGCGGGACGGATCACGAAGATGCAGGTGAGGGCGACGATCTGGGTAATAAGCGCGTAGAGGCCGTTTCCACGGAACACATCGACGCATGCGGCGTACGTGCCGAGCACGAGCATGATTCCCAGGCACTGCGCGAGGGCGAATATTTGGACGACATGGCTGCATGGTTGTACTAGGACATGGCGAAGGCTGACGCCGAGAAGGATGGCCGCGCTCATGAACTGCGTTGCGTAGCCGATGCGATGATGCATGATCCAAGCGATGCCGGTATGCTCGATCGCACCAGGGCGGCTCGAGAGGGCAAAGCTGTTGATGAACATGAACGCCTCGAGCGCCATGAGCACGCCGGCGAACGCGATGCCGACATGCATGTTCGAATCCAGAATGAACCAGCGTTCGTAATCGGAGAGACGATTGATACCGAGAAGGACCCGTATGGAATCGCTTCCCTGCTGCGTGGTTTGTGATCGATCCATGAACTCCCCGGATTCCGATATCGAACGCGCACGGCGGCCGATATCGATCCGCTTCGGTGCGCATTTCCATGCATTCTCCCGGCACACATTGTACGCTATCCATC
>NZ_ALNO01000023.1:0-13139 GCF_000293015.1 Slackia sp. CM382 | reverse complement strand
AAGGGGGCTCCGGACGATTCGTCCGGAGCCCCCTCTTCTTGCAGAACCTATGGTACGGATGCAGCATCGGAAACATTGCAACCAAGTTGCACTCTCCGTCTCCTTGTCGCTCTTCGCCTGTCTCTCTGTTGCTCCTTCTTGTCGCTGATGCTGAATTTCTTAAGTTCTGAGAGTTTTCTCGAAGTCGATTTCTCGGTTTGAATATTTTCAGCTCTACACATTAATGAGATGTTTGCATCCTCCCAGCTCAGGTTTTTTGACCTGGCGCATGATGCAGGGAAGCCTATGAAGCGATTCTCAGAACTTCCGAATACTGGAATGTGCGGGCGAAAGACTCACGGATTCTCTCAGAACATGGCATCTAAGGGCGGAATTCCGTGCATCGCCTGAGCGAGCTGAGCCGGTTTCGCGATGCAGCGTCCGATTCGTCTCGAGTTACTTCCTCTGCCCCGCGAACGCGTAGAAACCGGGCGCATCGACCATCGTGTCGATGTCGAAATACGTCTTCCAGGGTTCGATCTCTTCCTCAATGGAGCGAAGCTCGCAGCTCACGGTATCGGATACGTGCTCCTTCGCATGATGCCGGTTGATTTCGTCGCGACCCGTCCCGTGCGCGATAACGAAACGTCCGCCTGGAACCACCAGGCGCGCTGCCGCTTCGACAACGGCGTGCTTGTCGAGCATGTGCGGATAGGCGTTGTAGATGACGAGGGCATCGAAGCCTTCTTCGTCGGCGACATCGCAGATATCGCAGGCGATGAAACGTACGTGCGTTTCATTCGCGAATCGCTTTCGTGCTCGGGCCACCATCTCTTCGGCCACGTCGACGCCGACGACCTCACGTGCACCGGCCGCCAGGTAATGCGCGACCATGGTCCCCGTTCCGCACCCCGCGTCGATCACGCGTCCGTCCGCGCAGCCGGCCAAGGCGGCCACGGCTCCTTGGACGGGGCTTGCACCAGGCTCGCATCCGGCCCATTCTTCCGCACGTCCATTGAAGTATGCAGCGATATTGTTCATGAGAACCATTCCTTTCTTTTCAGAGGGCCACGACGACGCGTCGCCCCCTGTGTTCGATGATATCCGTTTCCAATCCATAGATGCTCAGCATGCGTTCGGGCGTGACGACGGATGCGTCGCCGAGCGCATCCACCTGCCCGTCTTTGATGAACAGGAAGGTGTCGCAATAGCGGAGCGCCAGGTTGACATCGTGCATGACGGCTGCCGCCGCGATACGGCGCCGATCGACCTCCGTGCGAATCGCCTGCATGACCTCATGCTGGTTCGCGGGATCCAGGTTGTTCGTGGGCTCGTCCAGAAGCAGCGTATCGGTTTGCTGCGCGAACGCGCGCGCCAGGACGACCTTCTGGTATTCGCCGCCCGACAGCTCGTCGACGTAGCGCAGCGCGTAATCGGCCAGGCCGAGTCGCCCAAGCACGTCTTCCACGACGGCGTGGTCTTCGCTCGAAGGTCCAGCGTCGATATGGGGATGCCGTCCCATCAGCACTGCGTCGTAGACGCTCAGGCGCGTCGCATGGCTGTGCTGGGCCACATAGGCCACCTTGCGTGCGCGCTCGCGCCTCTGCACGCGGGGGAGAGGCGTGCCGTTTAGCAGCACCGATCCTTCCTGCGGGCGCATGATGTCGACGAGCAGGTTCATCAGGCTCGACTTTCCGCTTCCGTTCACGCCGAGCACCGCGAGGAATTCCCCGGGTTCAAGGCGTATTCCCACGCCTTGGAGCAGCGGCCGGGCGGCATCGTAGGAAAAGCGCAGGTCGCGACCTTCCAGCATCAGCGGCTCACCCCCTTGAAGAGCAGGTAGATGAACAGAGGGGCACCGATGAAGGCGGTGATGGCCGATATGGGCAGGATGAGCGGCGCGACCACGGCATGGCAGGCGATGTCGGCCAGAAGCAGCAGGCTCGCGCCGACGAGGGCCGAGGCGGGCATCAGGTAACGATAGTCCGCTCCGAGCAGGCGCCGCGTGATATGCGGGGCCACAAGCCCGACGAAGTTGATGATGCCGCAGAACGCGATGACGCATGCTGCGGAAAGCGAGGCCGCGACCATGCAGGCAAGGCGCGTGCGTCCTACGGCCACGCCGAGCCCGTGCGCAAGCCCTTCGCCCGATTCTATGGCGTTGAAGCTTCCCGCATGTGCGAGGAAGAAGGTTCCGCTTGCGGCGGTTACGGCCGCCATCACGGCGAGCTGGCTCCAATTCACACGGGAAAGGTCGCCGAAGGTCCAGAAGACCACAGCTGCCACCTGGGAATCCTCAGCGAAGTACTGGATGAGGGTGGTGCCTGCGGTGAACAGCGCCGATAGTGCCACGCCGGCGAGCACGATGCTCTCGGGCGTCATCTCGCGCAGGCGCGAGAGCCCGAGGATCACGGCGGTGGAGAGCATGGCGCCCGCGAACGCGCAGGCGGCGGTCATGACGGGATTAACCGAAGAGGTCGCGCCTTCGAAGGCTGCGGCTCCGCCACCAGCGATCAGGATGATGGCGACGGATGCTCCGAACGCCGCGCCCTGGGCGACGCCGAGCGTGCTTGCCGAGGCGAGGGGATTGCGCAGCACGCTTTGGAACGCGCAGCCCGAAAGCGAAAGCGCGATGCCCGCGACGAGCGCCGTAAGGATGCGGGGAAGGCGCATGTTCACGATGACGGCGGTCGTCTGAGCGTCGGCCGTGCCGACGATGACGCTCAGGATGTCTGCAGGGGAAAGCGCGATCGTCCCCATGCCCAACGCGGCGCAGGCGATCGCCATGGTCGCGATCGCGATGCCGATGACCGCGAGCCGCTTCTTTCGCAGATATCCGCGATATGCTCCCGCGCCTGCGGGAGCTGCGGATGCCGATTTCGCACGCAGGCGCCCCCGTGCGCGCTGCAGCCTGATTTCTTCCATCGTGCCTCACGTTCGAGGGCCTTCACGCCTGGCGACGGGAAGGCCCTAAGTCCGTTCGCTTCCTCGATGTCCTTGCAGAAGGCTAGGAGAAGGAAAGCGTCTTGAAATCCATGCCGGCGTCTTTCATCGCGGGACGGAAGTCGCCGCCGAGCATCGTCGTGAATATTTCGGAGTACGTTGCCTCCAAGTCCACGTCGGCGAATGCCTCGGGGTAGAGGGTCGCGCCGATGAAATAGGCATCGCAGACGCCCATCTCGACGTTGGTCCCGTTCATGTTGTACGTGGGCTGGGTGTAGAGGCGGCCGTTCTCGAAGGCGGAAAGGCCGTCGAAGAACGCCTGGTTGTCGGCGTAGTCCTTCTTCATGAGGTCCATGTTGCCGGCGTTCAGGAACATGACGTCGGGGTCCCACGCGCCCAGCTGCTCCAGATCGACGTCGACGGCGCCCTTCTCGCCGAGTTCATCGGCGACGTTCTTGCCGTGCACGGCATTGAGCGGGGCGTAGTTGCAATAGCTGCCGGAGAAGCTTTTCGCGCCCTTGTAGTTCACGGCGCCCACGTACACGCTCGGGCGGTTGGCGTCGTCGATCTTCGCGGTACGGCCGTCCAGGTCCTTCTGCCAACCTTCGAGCGCGCGCACGGTCGCTTCGGCATGCTCGGAGGTGCCGAGCGCCTCGCCGACCACGCGGATGGACGCGTACACGTCGTCGGAGAAGAGCTGATTCTGATAGGAGATGCCGACGACGGGGATGCCGGTGGCCTGTTGCAACGCATCGCATTCCTCGGCGCTGCGGCTCGAGATGATGACGTCGGGGTTCAGCTCGAGCATCTGTTCGGCGTTGACGTTGGTTTCCATGAGGTGGTTGCCGTTGCTTGTCGCGGGAAGCGATGCGAACAGGTCGGCGTGGACGACCGTGTAGGGACGGCTCATGGAGGGTTCTGTTTCCATCTCGGTCACGGCGACGAGCTTGTCTTGGCCGCCTGCGTACACGACGAAGCGCGCGCCCGAGCCGACCGTCGCGGCGCTCTTCACGTCTGCGGGAAGGGTGACGGTGCGCCCATAGACATCGGTCACGTCATGCGTCTGGGTTGTGGCCTCGGCCGGGGCATCGGCATCGGGCGCATCTTCCGCGCTCGTCGTCGAGCAGGCCGCGAGGGCGAAGGCTGCGAGCGTTGCGGATAGCGCTAGCATGAGCCATATGCGGAACGTTTTCATCTTTCTCCTTAGGGGTATTCGCTTCGGTGTTACGTATATGCAAACCATAACATTCTCCTTCGCTTGGATGAAGGAGAAAACGGCTGATTTGCCATGACATGCTTGTATAAGGAAAAAAATAGACAGAGATGATGCTAAGTTAGCAGAGAGCGGCCAGAACCTAGGGATCCATTCGAATATCTACGCCATATGGAAAAGGCGGATTACTGAAAAAGGCAGATGTGCATATGAGGGTGAAGGCGATTTACTTTTCTCCTACAGGAACGACCGAAAAGATAATCGAAAGCATAGTCAAGGGAATCGGTCCAGAGGAACTAGACTGCATCGACCTGACCAAAAGGGATGCAATCGATCGAAAGGGCCATGCCGGCATCGGCAAGGAAGACCTCGTTCTTGTAGGGGCTCCTGTGTACGGAGGCTTTTTATACAAGGATTTCAGGAATTACATCAAGTGCATAGACTTCAATAACAGACCCGTCGCAATAGGTCTCCTGTATGGGAATGCAACCGTCTTGTGTGCGAAGAGCGAGATCGTTTCCCTGGTACAAGAGAGGAACGGCAGAGTAATAGGGTATGGGGATTTCGTTGGGGAGCATTCGTTTTCAACGAGAGAAATTCCCGTTGCAATCGGCAGGCCCGATACGGACGACCTCAATACGGCCTTTTTATTCGGGAAAGATCTTAGGAATGCATTGGAGAGAGCGCATGCGACGCAATGCGATCAGCATATGCGATTGCTTGGCACGTGCATTGGCCAGGTGGCCGACATGAAGCCCTTGCATACCGGCAAGAGGTTTTTCTCCGTCCCTCGAACCGAGCGAGAGCTCTGCAATCGATGCGGCGTATGCATAAAGAAATGCCCTAGAGCCTGCATCGATCAAGAATTTCGAACCGACGGCAATGAATGTATCGTTTGCATGGCTTGCGTAAAGGCATGCCATAGCAATGCTCGTGCGACCAAGGCCAAGAGCCCATTGGTAGCATATGGGTTGAGGCTGATGAATAGAAGAAAAAACGAATCGAGCTTCACAGTATGGTAAGAGGGCGTTTCAGCCCGGCCAACCCGTTTTCGCCATCCGAGAGAGCCTTCTTCGCAGGGTTCTCGTCATGTCGTCGACCTATATGATGCGTACGGGATACGCTACCCAGGTATTCTCCGATGATATTTCTCGAAATGTGAGGATTTATCTTACAAAACGATGTACGCGTATGGTAACTTCCAATAGTTAACCAGTTAGGTGAAGGAAACTTGCCGAGAGAAGCGTCAGGGCGCTTCATGCAATCCAAGGGACAAGGAGATTGGATGTCTGCATCTAATGTTGTGAAGAACACTGCCGCCGCTGCCGTGCTTGCAGTGGCGATTTCCATGGCGTTTGCCGCCATGGCCTATGCCGATGAGCCTGCGGGCAAGGCTATCGAATCCGACGCTGTCACCGGCGTCACGTCCTCCGACATCGCCTGGGGCGATGCAGCCGCATCTTCTGCGGAGGCCGAGGATACGCGCATGATCCTGCGCGCTCCCGGCTCCGGGGTCGACTACAGCGGCTACAAGCTCACGGTCGGCCTCTTCGACGACGGCGGCAACCAGGTCGGCGGAAACTACGAGGTGGCCTATAACGGTGGCCCCACCACCGTGGAAGGGCTCGATCCTTCCAAGGTCTATACGGCTCGCGTTCTCGCGCTCGTCGATGCTGACGGCAACGATGCGCTCGCAGACTTCGACAACGCCGTCGAGGAGAGCGAGAAGCTCGTCACCGGGGCGGAGCAGGAAGTCTGGACCAAGGCCGACGCGCTCAAGCCCGGCATGAAGGGCGTCGCCCTCATGTTCGAGCATGAAGGGAAGACCTACATGCTCGGCGTCGATGCCAGCAACAACGTCATCGCGCGCGAAGCGACGTTCGAAAACGGCGTGCCGACCAATGTGGGCGACAAGTTCAAGTGGGATACCGAGCCCGCGCTGTACGACAGCGTCGCGCTCTCCATTTCCGGCGAGAACAACTACCTCGTCATGAACTACAACGGTCCGGCGATGCATCCGGCCAATCAGTTCTACAACTACGAGTTCGCCGCCGTCAACGGTGCGCTCAGGGGCAACGGCAACTACCGCATCTTCATCAAGCTGGGAAGCGGCGGCACGGTAGGCTACGACTACGCGTCGGGCACTCCGTTCGCGACGTGGCAGTCCTCCAAGGTGGCTCCCACGACCAAGACCGTCACGTTCAACATCACGAGCACGCCTCTCGCGAAGTACACGGTCAAGTGGCTGAACGACGACGGCACCGAGCTCGAGGTGGATGCGGGCCTGAAGCGCGGCGAGACGCCGTCTTACGACGGAGCCGAGCCTACGAAGGCCGCGGACGCGCAGTACACGTACACCTTCGCCGGCTGGGATGCTCCGATCGCGCCCGTCACGGGCGATGCGACCTATAAGGCGACGTTCAACCGCACGCTGAGGACGTACACGGTCACGTGGGCGAACGAAGACGGCACCGTCATCGAGACCGATGCCGGCGTCCCGTACGGCACGACGCCCTCGTTCGACTCGCCTGAGCCTACAAAGGCCGAAGACGATACGTACACCTATGCCTTCGCCGGCTGGGACACCGCAGTCGCGCCGGTCACGGGTGACGTGACTTACAAGGCTACGTTCAAGGCGACGGCGAAGCCCGCCAAGCCGGGAAAGCCGGGAGACCAGAAGGATCCTCAGAACAAGCCTTCCAAGGCTAAGACGGACAAGGAATCCAAGAAGGCGATGGACAAGGAGTCCAAGTCTTCCGATTCTAAGAAGACCGGTCGTGCGACGATGCCCAAGACAGGCGACGCGACCGATATCGCGCTTCCCATGGGCGCCGCCCTCGCTGCGGGTGCCGTCGGCTACGTTGCGCTGCGTCGCAAGAACAGGAACGACGCCTAAGAGCTGTCAAACAGCGTTTCCTTCGATGTTCGAAAGGGCCCTCCTTGAACGGAGGGCCCTTTTCCTTTGCGCGCCGGCCTGCATGATGAGCTTTCTTGCCACCCGGCATTCATCGTGATGGGTGCCGGCGATTTCATCCACGGCCTGCGCGAGCGCTTGCTCCGTCCGCGCGCCCGAGCCGCCCTATACGCGCGCTTCTCGATGGATTTCCTGTTCGTTGGACGCCCGCATCTGGCGTCGCGGCACGTTGTCGAGTACGTTCGCCTCGTACGCTATGCAGACGAAGAAGGATTCATCATGGCGAAGGATTCACGCGCCGCGCGGACGGCCTCGCTCACACGCCGCACGCTTCATTACTATTGGCAGGTCACGCGCAACCATCTCGGATATTTCATCGGGCTCATGTGCTCGACGCTCGCATTCGTCGCCTTGCTTTCCTACGGCAATCCCTACGTGATGAGTCTTGTAGTCGACCGCGTGAGCGAGGGAACGGTCGCTCCCGATCGGGTTTTCGAAACCTTCGGACCGTATATCTTCGCGCTTGTCGCCATCAACGTGGTCGGACAGGCGGCCAGCAAGCTGCAGGACTACACGCTCTACAAGCTTGAGATCGCCGCGTCCTACGATCTGGCCACGATGTCGTTCGATGCGCTGTGCAACCAGTCGATGGCGTTTCATTCGAACCGCTTCGGCGGCACGCTCGTCAGCCAGACTTCCAAATTCATGAGCGCGTACAATCAGCTCATCGAAACGGTGAATTTCCCGTTCATGCCGGTTCTGTGCTCCGTGACCTTCACCTGCCTGATTCTCGCGCCTCGCGTGCCCGTGTACGTAGCGGTGCTCATGGTGCTGCTCGCCGTCTACGCGTTCGTGTCGTATCGCATGTACAAGCGGATCCTTTCGCTCAACGAACAGGCGGCAGGCGCTCAGAACAACCTGTCGGGCGACCTTTCCGATTCGGTGGCGAACATTCTCGCGGTCAAGACCTATGGGCGAGAAGACTATGAACGCAACCTGTTCGACGAGGCGAATCGCGAAGTGGTCAAGCGCGACTCCAAGCGCATGGGCGCGTCGCTTGCGCGCGGCATCATCACGGCATGCATCACGGTCGTCATCATGAGCGTGGTCGCAGTGTTCATCGCGGGAGGAAACGCGTGGTACGGCATCACTCCGGGCACGCTCGTGATGATGTTCACCTATACCTACACGATCACGAACCAGTTCAACTTCATCAATAACGGCCTGCAACGCTTCAACCGCGCGTTCGGCGATGCGAGCGGCATGACCGTCGTGCTCGACGAGCCGCGCCTCGTGGCGGATGCGCCCGGGGCTCCCGACCTGCATGTGACCGAGGGCGCCATCGATTTCGAAGACCTCTCGTTCGGGTATACGGACGGCGGCGTGAAGACCATGGTCTTCGATGGCTTCGACCTGCATATTCCCGCCGGTCAGCGTGTCGGGCTCGTCGGCATGAGCGGAGCGGGGAAGACCACGCTCACGAAGCTCCTTCTGCGCCTGAGCGATATCCAGGAGGGCCGCATTCTCGTGGACGGCCAGAACGTGGCCGACATCGCGCAGCAATCCCTCCGCCGCCAGATCGCCTACGTACCGCAGGAGTCGCTGCTCTTCCATAGAAGCATCGCCGAAAACATCGCGTACGGCAGGCCCGATGCCACGATGGATCAGATACGCGAGGCAGCGCGCCAGGCGAATGCGCTCGAGTTCATCGAACGCTTGCCGCAGGGTTTCGACACCGTCACGGGAGAGCGTGGCGTGAAGCTGTCGGGCGGGCAGCGCCAGCGTATCGCCATCGCGCGCGCCATGCTGGCCGACTGCCCGGTCCTCGTGCTCGACGAGGCGACGAGCGCGCTCGATTCGGAAAGCGAGAAGCTCGTGCAGGATGCGCTCGAGCGCCTGATGCAGGGCAGGACGAGCATCGTCGTCGCACATCGCCTCTCAACGGTCGCGAGCCTCGATCGCATCGTGGTGCTCGACGGCGGGCACGTGGTCGAAGACGGCCCGCACGCGGAGCTTATCGAGAACGGCGGAGAATACGCCCATCTGTGGGGCCGCCAGACCGGCGCGTATCTGGACGACTGACGTCAATCCGTTGGAAGCGGTTTCTCGCGGATCGGGAAAACGTCGGGCCCATCAAGGGCAACAGTCGTTCGACCGTATCAGTGCCAATCCGAGGCTGCATCAAAATGTTCTGAAATGCGGCAGATCGCTTCTCATTCTCGAGGAAGCGTCATCTCGATGCCGTCGAGCACGGAACGCATGAGCAGTTCGAAGTAACGGTCGCTGATTCCTCCGCCTGATCCTTGCGCATCCTGCTCGGCGAGCGGGCCTATGAAACCCTCTACAAGCTCCTTCATCCCGTCGGACGCCTCTCCCATGCGTTCGATGCGCTCGAGCGTCTCCTTGAGGTCCACAGCCGATTTGCGCTCGTTCTCGGATCGGTGGTCGCGGCCTGCTATGGCGCCGAGCGCGACGTTGATCGACATCGCGTAGGCGAAAGGCGCCATCGTGTCGAATCCGGCCTCATGCAGCCTGTCCATGTATCGGTCGAGAAAGGGTATGAGGGCGGCGGGGAATCGATTCGTCATCAGACGGTCTGCGGCTCCGTTGTAGGAGAGGAGCACGGCTCTCAGGTTTCGTGCCGTCTGAAGGAACCATTCCTTCCAGGCCAGGTCTTCTGGCGGAAGCGCGATGTCGCGCGCGATGAGTTCCATGGCGGCGTCGCAGACGGCTTCCCGGTTGGGGAAGTAGTGGTAGATGACCGATGGGGCTACATCGAGCCGTTTCGCCAGGTCGCGCATGCGCCATCCGTCGAAGCCCTTCTCGGCGGCCATATCCTTCGCCGCTTCGGCGACCTTATTCGCATCGAGACCCCGCCGTCGTCCCGTCGTCTTTTCCTCGCTCATCGCGCCCCCTGTTTCGATGTTCCTTCCGCTCGCTTCTGATACACTACACTAGAACATTGTTCTACTTATGGAAGGAAGGCGATAGACGCCAATGAACGAACGTACGAACGAGGCCGCGTCCTCTGCGACGGGCAAGGGTCAGACGGGCATTCTGCTCGCAGTGGTCATGCTGGCTTTCATGGGCCAGATGATGCTCAATCCGATTCTGGCGCCTTTGGCGCGTATGATCGGTCTCGAGGAATGGCACGTGGGCGCTATCATCTCCATGGCCGCGCTGGTGCTCACGCTGCTCAGCCAGTTCTGGGGCCGTCGGTCTCAAAAGGTGGGACCGAAGCGCGTGCTGATATTCGCCATGCTTCTGGGCTTTCTGGCGCTAGGGTCGTTCGCCCTCGTCGCCTATGCGGGCAGCCGCGGCCTGATCGCCGGCTTCTGGCTGGTGTTCGGCGCGGTGGCTACGCGCGGGATCCTGTACGGCTCGGCCATCTCCGCCGTCCTGCCGGCGGCGCAGTCGTACCTGGTGTCCCAATGCGAATCGGAAGAGGATCGGGTGAAGGCCGTCGGAGGAATAGGGGCCATGAACGGGCTTTCCGGTGTGATCGGATCGGTCTTCGGCGGCGTTCTGTCCATGATCGGAGGGCTGATGCTTCCCCTGAGCATCATGCCGTTCATGATGCTTGTAGCCCTTGCGGTGCTCGCGGCGGCCTTCAAGCCCTCCGCGAATGCGAGGGTGGTCGACGAGCCGGCCAAGGTATCCTATTTCGATCCGCGCGTCTTTCCTTTTCTGCTCGTCGGCTTCTTCATGTTTCTGGCCTTCTCGTCCTTGCAGACCACCATCGGTTTCGCGGTCCAGGACCGTTTGGCGCTCGATGAGACGCTGACCGCAGGCTATACCTCGCTGATCATGATCGTCATGTCGGTGACCATGATCGTGTGCCAGGCGGTCGTGGTCCCTCGGCTCAAGTGGTCGGCGCGCAGACTTCTTCGCGTCGGTTTCGTTTTGCTGTCGATAAGCGGCGTGCTGTTCCTGGTGGGGAACACGTTGGCGCTGCTTCTGATAGCCGCCGTGACCATCGGCGTGGGCGTGGGCTTCGCCATGCCCGGGTACAATGCCGGCCCCACCATGGACATGGCTCACGAGGAGCAAGGCGGCCTTGCCGGCCTGATCAGCGCGAACAACGGTGCGACCTACATCATCGCCCCGGTGCTTTCAACATCTCTCTACGGCTGGACGCCCTTGTCGTCTTTCGTCCTCGTCATCGTGCTGCTCGTGGCGGGTCTCGCCTTATGCCTGCTGCATCCGACGCTGAGGAACGAGAGGAAGTAAAGCCGTCCGAATGAAAACCCGGCCCCACGAAGCGCGGGGCCGGGCTGAGTGCAAGGCTTTGAACGCAATGCCTAGCGTGCGGAACTTCTCCGATGGCGCACGGCGGCTCCTATGGCAGCCGCTGATCCTACAGCGATAAGCCCGAGGATGCCGACAGGAAGCGCATCTCCGGTCTTGGGCAGGGCGCCTCCCTTAACGGATGAGGCGACGGGGGTCTTCGTCGCAGGCGTCGGCTTCTGTTCCGGCTCGGGCGTCGGCGTCGGGTCGGGGCCCGGCTTGACGGCCTTGACCGTCAGGTTGACGGTCGGCTTCTCGAATTCGCGGTCGGGTCCCATGGTTCCGGCGGAATCCATGGGATGCAGCACGGCCTTCGCATTGGTTTCGAAGGTGTAATCACCCGGCTCGGTCGGCACGTTCACGAGCTTCTCTTCATAGACGAGCTGCACGCGTGCGAAGTTGGTGACGGGCTCGTTCATCGTGAAGGTGAAGTGCTCGTTTTCGCCAGGAGTGTAGCTAAGCAGATACCGGTATCCCGAGGCGGTTTTGCCGAAGCCGTATTCGTTTTCGGCGGTCTTTTCCGCCGCAAGCGTTTCGTCTCCGACCTTGACCTGCATGGAATCAGGGTCGTTCACGAAATCGAAGTCCACGCCCATGTAATCGTCGATGCGCGATCCTGCGCTCACGGCATAGAGGATCTCGTTTTCTATCTGATCGAAGGAAGCCGAGGCGCCGCCGTTGAGGTACTGCACGAACTTCACGTCGTTGGCACCGTCGGGGTTGAGGGTCGGCGCGCCGACCGCGAACGTGTTGTACTTGGCCGCCAGTTCCTGATAGACCCGGTTGCAGTACAGACGCGACATGTCCGTATTGGACGCGGTCTTGGCGAGCGCGGCTTCGTATGCGGGTTTATCGGCGCCGGCGGGGTCGGGGTACTGCTCGGCAATCTTTTCGACCATGCTGATGTAGGTCTGTTTCGCCAGGTCGAGATTGTGCGGCCAATCTTCGTCATAGTACTTCCACGCGAAGTCGTACTGCGCGCCGTTGCTTGCGGCATCGCGGGCTGCGACGTCGTTAAGGTAGGCTTCCCATGATGCGGCGTCGGTCGTGGTCGGTACCGGTATGTTTCCGTGCTCCGCGAGGCTCGGTTGATAATATGCGGTGTCGTAGTACCCGCCGATGGCGTAGCCTCCCATGACTTCGGTGGGTGCATAGGCGCGCGAGGAGCACTTCGTGTAATCGCCATCGGGGCAGTATAGATACGTCGACCCATCGGATACGAGCACCATGTACTTGCGATTGTCGGAGATGTCGGCGTTGCCGGCGAGCATCTCCTTGGCCGCAAGCAGTCCGGCATGCATGTTCGTGCCGCCCGAGGTCTGCTTGGTGAAAAGGTCTTTAACCTGGTCGTACTGGGTCGTGAGGTCGAGCACCTCGGAAGGATGCGCGGTTCGATTGAATTCGATCACGCCGACCTTGATGTTCGCGCCTGTGGCGTCCGCCCGCGCCTTGAGGGCGTCGAGCATCTCGAGCGCTTTGTCCTTCGTATCCGAGAAACTGGACTTATCCAGCACGAAGACGACCATGGTGTCGAGCTGCTCCTCCTCGGAGGGGATGGAAAGCGTGATCTTCGTACGATTGTCATCGGTAAGCTCGGTCGCGGTTTTCGACATCGATGCGCCCGCCGCCCAAGCGCTTCCTGTCGTAAGCGCCAGCGTCGCGAGCATCGCGAAAAGCAAGGCGATCGCCGCCTCGATCGCACGCAAACCATGCCGTCTTCTGAAACCGTCCATAATGCCCCTTCTCCTTCTGTTCGTGATATGTAACCACGGTACAGCGTATACCGCTTGAAACGGGGGGGGG
>NZ_ALNO01000022.1:0-1058 GCF_000293015.1 Slackia sp. CM382 | reverse complement strand
TGAGCTGTGTCAAGATTTCGGACACAAAACGCCGCTCCCTTTCTAAGCTGCCATCTTCCCCTCGCATCCGTGCCGGTCGACGGCGCTTTCCGCAGCCGGCTTCGTCCTCTCGAAGAAGGCGTCCATCGCCTTCGCGGGGACCTGGTAGCCGATCGTGGAGTGGGGGCGGTTGCGGTTGTATCGGCGCTCGATGTAGTCGATCACGCCGTTGCGCGCATCCTCGCGCGTCGCCCACGTGCGCAGGCTGTACATCTCGTTCTTCAGCGTGCCGAAGAACGACTCCGCGACCGCGTTGCCATGGCAGCTGCCGGTGCGCCCGACCGAGAGCCTCACGTCGTGCTCGTCGGCCCAGCGGGCCAGGATCCTGCTGGTGTACTGCGACCCGCGGTCGGAATGGAAGATCGCGTTGCCGGCGACGTAGCCGCGCCGCCAGGCGCGTTCGAGCGCCTCGACCACGATGCCTGCGGTCATGCGCTCCGACATCGCCCAGCCGACCACCATCCTCGTGCACAGGTCTATCACGGTGGCCAGGTAGAGCCAGCCCTCCCTGGTCCTGAGGTAGGTGATGTCGCCCACGAGCTTGCAGGTGGGCAGCGGGCTCGTGAAGTCGCGCTTTATCAAATCGGGCCTGGCCGGAGCGTCCTCGTCGGGGATCGTGGCCCTCTTCTTGGAGTTCGGGGCGATTCCCCCGTATGCCCAGCTCCTTCATGCATTTCCTCACGCGGTACAGCGTCGTGCCGGCGAACTCCTCGGGCAGGAACGCCAGCACGAACCTGGCGCCGAAGGTGCGGTCCGATTCCAGCCACACGCGCTTCACCTCGGCCCTCAGCCCGGCCCACGGGTCGTCCGGCTCGCCCTTGGCCAGCCAGCTGCAGAAGCCCGACCTCGACACCTCCAGCACTCTCGCCATCATCTTCACGGGGTAGCTGTCCTTCTCCGACCTCATCAGGCGGTACCTGTCTACCTTGCTTGGTTCGCGGCGAAGAAGGCGCTCGCTTTTTTTTAGGAACTCGTTCTCCTGCTCGAGCTCGCGGACGCGCTTGCGCAGCCGCCTCAAA
>NZ_ALNO01000021.1:0-45163 GCF_000293015.1 Slackia sp. CM382 | reverse complement strand
CCCCCCCCCGCAACCCTTCTGATGAAATGCATGCTCGTTTGGGTCGAAAAACGGGATAAGCGTGAGTCTTTCCATCTCTTAATCGGAGAACGCTCTTTTTCCAAAAGCTCGAAACCGAGGAATCCTTGCATCAAAAAAAGCCGCTCCGAAGAGCGGCTTTTGCGTTCGATGGCGGGATGTACGAGACTTGAACTCGCGACCTCCGACGTGACAGGCCGGCGCTCTAACCAACTGAGCTAACACCCCATCTGCGTGCTTCTCTCAAAGCAGCTTGGATATAGTATCTTGAATCATTCGGACGCACAAGGATTTTTTCGAAAAAAGATGCCGGGGCACGGATTCGCGACACAACCTCTTCGAAGCCGCTTCCGCAACGAACCGCATGTTCCCATCGCACGCCTGCCGTCATCGCGAACCCGCATCGCACGAACTCGATCGCACGTCCTGAAAGATACGTAAACGAAGGCATCCATCAGGCTGTCCTCTATAATGCGAGAAGAATCGTCCGTCCACATGAAAGGAAGGCGCTATGACCTGGAGGCTGTATGACGCGTTGATCGAAGGGATTCCCGGCGACGTGCTCGTGAAGGATTACTGCCTCGGCATCGGCTGGTCCTACGTGGAGGCGGAAAGCGGCTGCGGGGTGTCCTACACATGCCGAGGCGGCGCGCGCAACAGCGAGGAACGCGACTTCCGGGGGTTGCCGCTGCGCGAGATGGCCGAGCTTGCGAAGTCATGGAGCTTCGAAGAGGCCACGCTCGGCACAGCCGCCCTGAACGCCTGGTACGGGCAGCGCAAGCTGCTGGATCCTCTGGGCGCGGAATACGAGGAGCGCGAGGAGCTTCCCGACGGAAGCATCCGCAAGATGGACGCCTTCGAACTCGTGCGCCCGCGCATAGAGGCGAAAGGCGATGCGCACGTCGTCGTCATCGGACACTTCCCCCACGTCGATCGCATCGCCGAATACGCGAGGCTGACCGTGCTGGAGCGCAACTGCCGAAGCGAGCTTGATACGCCCGATCCGGCCTGCGAATACGTGCTGCCCGAGGCGGACTTCGCCTTCATGACCGGGGTGACCTTCGAGAACAAGACCGCGCCCCGTCTGCTTGAACTGGCGCGCAACGCCTACGTGACCCTGGTCGGCCCGTCGGTCGTCATGTCGCCGATGCTCTTCGAGCACGGCGTGAACATGCTGGCCGGCAGCGTCGTCGGAGACGTGGAGCGGGTGCGTCGCGCCGTGAAGTCGGGCGGCACGATGCGCTTCGGAAGCGCGCTTCTCATGACGCGGCTCTGCCGCGAATGACGGCCTAAGCCTCGTCTTCCGCCAATAGGTCGACGAATTCGAACGTGGTGCAGTCCACAAGCCCGCGATCGGTCAGGCGCAGATCGGGAATGCAGGCAAGTGGAATGAGCCCCATGGTCATGAACGGGCTCGTCATCGTGCACCCGATCGCCTCCCACGCATCTTCGAGCGCATGGACGAGCTCGCCCATCTCTTCGACCGGACGTGCGTTCATGAGTCCCGCCACCGGCAGCGGCACGTGCCCGAGCACCTTCCCGTCGCGCACGACCGCCATGCCTCCTTGGGATGCGATCAGCGTATTGGCCGCAAGCGCCATGTCGGCATCGTTCGTTCCGACGACCAGCAGGTTATGCGCATCATGGGCGACCGTGGACGCCATGGCCCCGCCCTTGATGCCGAAGCCCTTCACGAAACCGACGCCGAACTTGCCCGTCTCGTGATGGCGCTCGAACACGAAGGTCTTGAGCACGTCCTGGGAGACATCGGATTCAAGCCTTCCCTCGCGCACAGGGATGGTCGCGCGCCGCTCGAAGTCGGGAACCGTGCCCGATGCCACCTCGATGACGCGGATCGTCGCCTCAGTCGCATTCGCAGCGAGCCCGTCGGGCGAAACGATGAACGAATCCTCGTCGATCGTGCGCCCCACATGCACCGAATGCGTGGCCCAGTCGGGATAGACGAACGGCTCGGGATCGAAGAGCGCGCGCCCTTCCTCGGCGACCACATCGCCGTCGATCAGGACGCGTTGCACGTCGATGTCTTCGAGGCTTCCCAAAAGCACCAGGTCGGCGCATTTGCCCGGCGTGATAGATCCGAGATCGTTGTCCATGCGGAAGCACGTCGCCGTGTTGATAGTCGCCATCTGGATGGCCGTCACAGCGTCGATTCCTTCTTCGATGGCACGCCTGATCAGGTGGTCCACATGGCCTTGGGAAAGCAGCGTGTAGGGATGGTTGTCGTCGGATACCAGGCAGGCGAAGCGCGTGTCCACGGAGCGCTCGGTGATGGCGGGCGCCAGCTGGTGCAGATCGCGCCACGCGCTCCCCTCGCGGAAGAACGTCCACATGCCGAGACGCATCTTCGCTATGGCATCTTCGGCGCGCGTCGATTCATGGCAGTTCGTGATGCCGGAAGCGATGTAGGCGTTAAGCCCGCGATCCGTTTCGGGCACCGCGTAGTGGCCCGTGGGCGTAAGCCCGGCCTTGAGCGTGGCGGCGACTTCCCCATGCGCGTTCTCGTCGCCCGCGAGGATGCCGACGAAGTTCATCATCTCGCCCATGCCCACGACGGAATCCCAGTCCATCGTCTCGGCCATCATCGCCGCGGTCATGTGCTCGGCGCCGGTGTCTTCGAATCCGGGAACCGCCGGCACGCACGAAGGCGTCGTGATCATGGTCTTGAGCGGCACGCGACGGGCGTCTTCGTCCATGAGCTTCACGCCGTCGAGGCCGAGAACGTTGCAGATCTCGTGCGGATCCATGTAGATGCCGACGGTGCCGTGCGGCACGACGGCGCGCGCGTAATCGGTCACGCCCATCATGGACGACTCGACATGGATATGCCCGTCGAGGAACCCCGGCGCGGCGAAGAGCCCATGCGCATCGATGACCTTCGTGCCCTTGCCGATGCAATGGGCGGCATCTGCGCCGATATACGCGAAGCGGCCCTCGGCGATCGCGATGTCGATGCCTTCCTGAAGCTCGGCCGTGCACACGTTGACGAGCGTCGCCCCGCGCACCACGACGTCGGCCGCGCGCCTGCCTTGGGCCACGTCGACGAGCGTGCGCGTGACCTCCCACAGAGGATGCGTGCAGAATCGCTTGATCATCGGTTCCTCCTCACGGCCTGCCGTCGGCAGGCGCATTCTCGGACTGGGCGACGCGCATGAGGGACGCCACGTGCAAAGGCTCGGAGGCCGATGCGCCGGCCGGCTCGCCCGCCGCATGGCCGGCCGCATCGAGCATCGTCTGCACGAGCACGTCGGGACGTAGGCTTCCGCTCGGCTTCGACTCGAGCGTGAACGTGAGCGTGCTGTCGTCCGCATGCATGCCGCCGACCAGGAAATCGGTCGGGATCAGGTGCCTTTCCTTCTTCTTGCGCACGACGACGATCTCTTCCGGCACCTTGAGCACGGATGCGTCCACACCGTCAGCGAGCTCGACGCGATACGTGGAAAACGGATACGCAACGCTCGCCGCCTTCACCGTCTTATCTATATACCGCACATCGCACGGCATGAGGTCGGGCGCGCTCGCGGCCCGCAGGCGCGCAAGCGCTTCGGCAGGCGGGACGAATGCGGTCATCGTGACATCGAAGATCTCGGCAAGCCCGCCGACGCCGACCGGCAGCGCCGAGCCGAATGCGAGCTTCATATGGGGAGAGAACCCTTGTGTGACCGCGAAGGGCAGGTCGGAGCGACGCACGGTGCGCTCGATGGCACGCGCCGTCTCAAGATGGGAAAGCATGACGAGCCGCCCCGTCATCGCATAGGTCACGCGGATACGGAATTCGCCTTCCATCATGAGCGCACCTCGCAGATCTCGTTGCCGACGCCGTAATCCATGCAGATGCCGCAGGCCGAGCAGGTATCGAACGTGCAGTCGGGCGTCGTGCGCTCCTGCGCCGCCAGCCTGCGCTCGCGCTGGAAGAAACGCGTGCGGATGCCGGCCGACAGATGCGCCCAGGGAAGGACGCGGTCGGTATCGAAATCGGTCTGGGCGACGGCATCCATGTCGACGCCGCAGGCTTCGCAGGCCGCGCGCCAGGTTTCCAGCGAGAAGAACTCGGTCCAGGCATCGAACCTGGCACCCATGCGCCAGGCGGTCTCCACGACGTCGGCGACCTCCCGTCCGCCGCGACTCATCATGGCCTCGACGATCGACCCGTCGGGCTCGTGCCAGTGGATATCCACCGCCCGATACTTCACCGAGCGACGCAGCAGCCCGATGCGGCGATAGGCTTCCTCGGGCGGAATCTGCCCGTCCCACTGGAACGGGGTCTGGGCCTTCGGAACGAACAGCGCGCAGGAGGCGCTCATGCGCACGCTGCCGCGCTGGTCTTCGGGCACCGATTTCTTCGCCACGTCGTAAGCGCGCTGCACGAGGCTCGCGATGCCCTTGATGTCGTCGTCGGTTTCGGTGGGAAGGCCGATCATGAAATAGAGCTTGCAGCGGCGCCAGCCGGCGGAAAACGCGGCGGAGATGGCCCCGAACAGGTCTTCCTCGGTGACGTTCTTGTTGATGACGTCGCGCAGGCGCTGCGTGCCCGCCTCGGGGGCGAACGTCAGGCCGCCGCGCTTGCCGCCGGCGACGAGTTCGGCCATCTCCACGCCGAACGAATCGAGACGTTGGCTCGGCACCGAGACCGAGATGCCCTTGCCTTCGAACGCGCGGTTCAGGCGCCGCAGGATCTCTTCGATCCGGCTGTGGTCGGTCGTGGAAAGCGACGTGAGGCTGACCTCGTCGTACCCCGTTTCAGCCAGACCGCGGATCGCGGCGGCGACGATGTTGTCGGCAGAGCGCTCGCGCACCGGGCGATACATCATACCCGCTTGGCAGAACCGGCAGCCGCGCGCGCATCCGCGCAGGACCTCGACGTTCAGACGGTCGTGGATGAGCTCGGCATACGGTACGATGACCGGCTCGTACGCATCGGATTGCGCGAAGGCCTCCCATACGCGTTTCTCGACGACGGCGGGCACGTCCGCGAATCGCGGATGCGCCCATGAACCCGTGGCCTGCGCTTTCTCTTCGTCTACGATGTCGTAGAGCGAAGGCACATAGACCCCGCGCACGTGCGACATCGCGCGCAGGATGTCTTCGCGCGATGCCCCAGAGGCACGCATGCCGCGATCGAGGCAGAGCAGCTCGGGAAGGGATTCCTCGCCTTCGCCGATGAGCATGGCATCGAAGAAAGGAGCGTAGGGCTCGGCGTTGAACGTGCAGGGGCCGCCCGCAACGATGAGCGGGAAACGGTACGGATGTCCTGCGGCAGCAGAGGCAGCTTCGGCGGCCGCCCGCGCATCGGCGCGCAGGGGGATGCCCGCAAGATCGAGGAATTCGAGCACGTTCGTGGCCGCCAGCTCATGCGGGAGCGTGATGCCGACCGCCTGGAACTCGCCGATGGGCGCGCAGCTTTCGAGGGAGAACGCAGGCAGGTCCGCATCGCGCATCGCGCGGCACATGTCGTCTGCCGGCAGATACGCGCGTTCGGCCGCCATGCCCTCCACGGCGTTCACGCAGTTGCACAGGATGCGGATGGCCTGGTTCGCCTGCCCGAGCTCGTAGGTGTCGGGGTACGTCATCACGAAGCGGTAGGATGCTTCAGGCTTGTAGGTGCATCCCCATTCATGGTTCAGATAGCGTGCGGGACGCTCGATGGCACGCCCGCTTTCGCGAAGCAGCCTCTCGACGCGAGGCCAAAGGTCTGTCATGCGCTCTGCTCTTTCGAATCGTGGTCTTGAAGCCCTGGGAAGGCGGTTGTGGCGAGCAACGCGCGCCGGCACCAGGAAGCGAGCCGATCGCCGCCGTCGCGGCGGCCGCATGCAATGCGGATGCCGAGCATCCGCATTGCATGCGGCGACCTGCCTCTAGATTATAGTGCTCCGGGGATGCCGAGGGCGCATCGGCGCCCAACGTTCGAGAGCGAGCCTTCTTTTAGGCATCGAACTTCCACGCAACCGAGTTTTCCGACAAGCTGCCGGCATCGACGGGAGCATGAACGATGTTCTGCGGCGAATGCCGGCTCCGCTGCACGAACATCACGTTGTCGTGACACAGAAGCTCGTATCGCTTGCCTGAAATTTTGATGCTGCCTTCGTCTTGAAGCTCTTTCATCACGCGTGCGATGGAATTGCGATTCGAGGATAGGTACTCGGCCCAGCCGGTCTTCGTGAAGTCGATAGTGGGCGCAAACGTGTTCTGGTATTCTGCATACTGCTTGATGGTGGTGAGGACCTTCATCTTCAGGGTCGCCTGGGACAGCACCTCGACCTTATTGCGGAACACGACGATCTTCTCCGCGAATTGAACGGCGAGATTCGCCAGCAGCTGCGTCTTCACACGGCTGTCGCAATCCGCACTGAAGACCGTGCGAATATCCAGTTCGAGGACGCGAAGGTCCTGCACGGCAACGACGGTGATGGGGACCATGTTGTATGAAAGGCAGTTGAACGGCTCTCCATACATCTCGCCAGGACCTATACGCGCGATGACCTTCTGCGATCCGTCGAGGTTCGGAGCCGTGAATATATCGACCTGCCCTTTCATGACCAGGCCGGATCGGTTCGTATTGTCGCCGGACACCATAAGTATGCTACCTCGCCGATACGCGGCAACGGAACACTTGACGCTCTCGAGCGCCTTGAGAACATCGGCATCGGACATCCCCCAGAACAACGGGGTCTGCGCGAAATCCTCGATCCTGATTGGAGAAGACAGCCATATCCCGCTCCTTTGGGACGCATTATCGCAGGCACAAGACCGAAGGCGCCGACATCCGCAGGTCGCGAAACATCGGCGCCTCGATGCTATCTACGCACGAGAGGATACTTGAGATTCATGAACGCCAGGATGAGCAGCACGAGACCGAACGGCAAAAGGGAAACCAGGTACTCGGCCACTGCGGGCATGTACGCGTACGTCGACGCGAATGGGAATCCCATTTCAATGACTCTGCCCGTCGAAACCGGATACAGCCAATCGGCCATGCCGTTCGCACCCAGCACGTCGAAGCTCACGGTCGCGTTCTTGAACGCGGGATAGAGCAGCATGAGCCGATGCACCAGAGTTGCCATGAGCACGATGATCGATCCGAAGACCATCTGACCCTTGCTGGCGGTCCACTTCTTCGAGAAGAACGTCACCATGGCGACCGTCGGCAGGATGAGCTCGATGGCATAGAGAACCCCGTAGTCGCCGAACAGCACTCCGAGAAGAGACTGCGTCTCCACACTGCCCGCCCACGCGGCAAGGATGAGCTCCATGGCGGTGAAGAACAGATGCACGGCTATGGCGACGGCGATGATCCGGCATATGATGCGGTAGCCGCCAAGACGTTCGTTGAAGAGCTCACGTCCCGAAAGAACGATAGCCAGGATCAGAACGAGAGAACCGCCGGATGCAACCGCCATGGCTATGAAATCAGGTGGAAGGATCGCGGTATGCCACCACTCATGAGAGTTCTGCGTGGCAAAGATGAGCGCAGTGACCGTATGGATACCGATCGCAAACGGAAGAGCGACGAGTCCGATACGCTTCGACCACGTGTGCGACTTCTTTTCGACCTCTTCGAGCGACTGGTTTCGTATGCCGCCATTGAAGAACCACAACCCGTCCTTCTTGCAGTCTGGAAGCAGCTGGAAGTACACGCTCAGAAACGTGAGAACGATATAGCAAGAGATCACGATAACGTCCCATACCAGCGGGGAAGAGAAGTTGGGATGAATGAAGATGTTCAGAATGTTCTGAATGGAACCGAGGTCGACGAGGACCATCGCTCCTGCGCCGCATGCGCATGCGAACGCAGAAAGGGACGCGATCTTTCCGAACGGCTTGAGCTTTTCGACGTCGAACAGGTAGATGCACGAGGATATGATCATACCGCCCGCTGCCACACCGACCAGAAAGGCAAACGCCGCGATATAGAAACCCCAGTTGAACATATTAGACATGTCGGTGATGACGAGACCGCGCATGAGTTGGTAGATCCAGCCGGCGAAGCCGGCACACGTCATTGCCAGAGCAACGATGAGAAAGGTCCTTTTCGAACGAGCCATGGTCACTCAGCTCCCTTCTGGTCAACATGGAACCGATCGTAGAGAGCAGGCTTCTCCTTGGCGCCCGACTTGATATAGAACACCTTGGGGCTCGTTCCGTTCTCTTCCTTCAGCCGCGTGAAGCTGCGCCCTTCCAGATACTGATTGATATCCGAATCAGGATCTTCCATATCGCCGAAGATGCGGGCGTTCATGGGACAGCCGTGCACGCATACCGGATTTTCCCCTTTTGCGACGTACTGTGCGCAGAACGTGCATTTCTCAACGACGCCCTTAGGTCTGTTCTGGGTATATACGAGCCTGCCCGAATCTCGGTAATCGAGCGGCCATCCATATACGTAGCCGTCCTCTCCCATTTCCTTTAGAGGTTTGGGATCCTGCCAATTGAACTGACGCACCTGATAGGGGCATGCCGATATGCAGTAGCGGCATCCGATGCAGCGCTCGTAGTCGATCAGGATCACGCCGTCGTCGTTCACGTACGATGCGCCCGTCGGGCACACCTTCACGCACGAGGGGTTTTCGCACTGCTGACATGAAAGGGGCATGAAATCCATCTGGAAGCCGTCGCTCGCCGTCTCGTACGCGACCTGATGCTCGATCGATCCGATGGTGAATACCCGGTTCCACCAGATACCCTCGGGTTCCGAGTTGTGGTTCTTGCAAATGGCGGCGCACGTCCTGCAGCCGATGCAGCGATCGAGGTCGATAGCCATTCCGAGTTTCATCGCTACTCATCTCCTTCGCCGAACGGCTTCACGTCGCAGACGCATTCGTTGAACGCGAGCACAGGATTCCAGACGGCCGGAATGGAATACTGCTCATGCACGGGATTTATGAACGGGTAGATGAGCGAGTTGTACGAATTCCAATGCGTATAGCGTGCCCACCAGCCCATTTCGAAGACAACCTGCTTCGGCCAAAGGCCGGGCTCGAAGACGAGCTTGCCATCCACCTCGCCATGGTCGTTGAAGACGGTGATGTGGTCTCCTTCCTTGAATCCTTTCTCTTCGGCGTCATCGGGGTTCATCCACACGTGAGGCAGATTGTCCTGAAGCTCGAGCAGCACGGGATTGCTAGAATAATTCGAGTGGATGCGATAGATGGAGTTCCTCGTCAGATACATGAAGGGGTATTTCGTGCGCGCCTCCGGGTTCATCGCGTATTCCGTGTCCTCGAACAGGGGCTTGTACAGCGGAAGCTGCTCCCCCGCCTTCTGGAACATGGAATCTTCCTTGAAAAGCTCCATGCGACCCGATTTGACAAGATGATCGAGAGCGCCCGGCGCCTGGGGAAGCGATTCGGAGGGGAACAGCACGCGCTCATGAATCTGCTCCCAGAAGGGTATGTGCTTCTCGCCGGGATTGGTATGGTTCATCTTAACGGGCCCTTCGCGCAGCTGCTCGACGGTGATTCCCTCGACGTGATCGCCGCCGGTTTCCAGCAAGGTACGGAGAACTTCTTCCGTCACGCGTTCGGAATCTTCGGGATCGAAGCGCTCGGGGAAATCGTCGCCGACGCCCAGTCGGTGTGCGAGCTCCGTGAACGTCCAGATTTCAGCACGGGCTTCGCCTGCCGGCTCGCATGCCTTCTGCTGAAGCTGGATGTAGGGATGGAGGGGAGTCGTGCATACGTCGGTCTTTTCGTACCATGCGCAGCCAGGAAGCACGACATCGGCATACTCAACGGTCGTCGTACGCATGAAATCGCATGCGATCTGGTATTCAATGGTGCCATCGAGCCGCATCTGCTTCAACCGGTCGTCGAAATCATGCTGGTCGAAGGGATTCACCCAGCCCGAGATCAGCATATGGAATCCGTTTTCCGGATAATGGCCGCTCATAGTCTCAGTCGGCCCTTCGCAGAAGTAATGGAACGCGGTGGATGTGGCCTTGTTGGTCTTGGGCGCCCACCATGATTTAGCCTTGAACCGAACCTTGTACTGGCCGATGTAGACGGATATGCCGCCGCCGAGCTGACCAAGATTGCCCGTAAGGGCGGCCACGAGGGAGAACGCACGCCCCTTGAGGTCGCCGTGATGCCATTGCTGGGCAGAGCCTCCCTGAACGATATGCATGGGCTTGATGGTTTCGGCCATGCGCGCCACGCGAATGATGGTCTCCTCGGGAATCTGGCACAGTTTCGCCGCGGTCTTCGAGTCGTAATCTTCAAGCAGTTCCTTGGTCATCTGGAAGACGGGCTTGGCCATGACGGTCGTCCCATCCTTGAGAGGAACGGCGAACTCCCCTTCTATCTCCGTGCCGTCGATATCTTCTAGCTTCGTCGTCGGCAGAACGGCAGGCGCGCCGTTGCGCCAAATAGCGAACGCTTCCCTCTTTTCCGGCGTTTCCTCGGGCTTTTCGAGTCCGACGACCTCATCGGCGCGAATCCTCATCATGGTTTGAGGATTGATGAGGATCGGCGCATCGGTGTAGGTAGTCATGAAATGACGGTCGAACGCGTCGTCGTCGATGATGATCTTAGCCATAGCCAATGCGAACACGACATCCGTACCCGGCGCGTTGCGAATCCATTCATCTGCCTTCGAGGCCGTGACGGTGAAGTTATGATCCATATAGATGATCGTGCCGCCGTTTTCCTGATTGCGCATGAGCATATGGGAGTCAGGCATACGGGTCGTGCAGATATTCGACCCGTATATGATCGTCAGCTTCGCATCCGGCCACTGGTAGCTTTCCTGCTCCTCGGTCTGGCATCCGAAGGTTTCCGGGAAGAAGATCGGCAGATCGCCGTTCATCTCGTATCCTGGGAAATTAGACCAGCCCATACGATTGGTCAGACGGATGAGCGTCCCTTTGTTGATGTAGTTGAGCGGCGGAACCTGATAATCCATACCGATGGAATCGGCTCCGTATTTCTTGGTGATCTCTTCGATCATCTCGACACAGCGATCGAGTGCTTCATCCCAAGTAGCGCGGCGAAGCTTGCCGCCTTCGGTTATCTTCCCATCCCTTACCATGGGATAGAGGACGCGATCGTCTCCATAGAGCTCGGTGTTGCGCGTGGTGCCCTTCAAGCAGCCGCGCGGATTGTATTCGGTATGCGAATAGTCAGCCGCTTGCTTGATCGTGCAGATTTTGCCGTCTTTCACGGCGGCGATCATGCCGCATGCTCCCGTGCAGTTCGGCGAGCATGTCGAACGCGTATACGTCATTCTCTCTTCGTTATCGTCCATCATCGCCTGTTTGTCGTCCGCAATCGCATGCGGTACGGCGATCTCCGATGAGGACAGCCCTCCAAGAGCGGCGGCAGACCCGAGCGCAACGGCGGATTTTACAAACGTGCGTCGCGTCTGACCAGCCTGGGTGGCTTTATGCCTTCCCATACGAACCCCCTATGAAATTCCCCCTGATGCCGCGGGTCTCACGGCATGCAGCACGGTAGATGATCAACGCCCGTCGGCGTTATAGGAGACCTCCTTGAGGAGAGATTATGGGAAAATAAAGGATAAAAAACCGCTACAAAAGCAGCGATTTTCAAAGAAAAATATTCCAAAGGGCAGAAAACCAGGCAGCGCACAGAGCTTCCTTCGATCCCCATTGCAATTTGCAATCGTAATCGAACCGAGCATCACGATCAGTACCGTCGTCGATGTATTGCAATTGAGCTGTATTTTGAATAGACCGCCTCCAATACCGAACCATTCCCTCGATGGTGCCTTCGTTTCTGACACCGAATCCGTCCGCAACGGATCGTGCGGGTCGTGCGGGTCGTGTGGGGTCGTGCATCGAAGGCTGTAAGTCAAACCCGTCCTCGATGCCAAAAAATCAGAGCTTAGTATACCCTATAGGGGTATTTTCAAGGCTAAAATGTTGGTATTACAACGAATAATACGCCTCTTATAAGGTAGTTTCGTTGTACTGCCAACAAGAAATAGGTTCGGAATTCTCTAAACAGCCGTATTTTGACATCAGCGTCAGATTTCTCGCCGAAAAAGGGGCTATACCCCCCCTGTCTTCGAACTGCAACCCTGCAGACTCTCGACCCCGAACCGCCTTCCAATCCACCATCGACCCATTTCTATAAGGACCTGCTGCGCCTGAGGTGCGGACCTGCTGCTGAACCTGCTGCATCTGAGACGCTGCATGCAAGCCGCACACGCTGCGCCGACCCTCTTTTCGCAAAGGCCGAACGCAACTAGCGGCGTGCATCGGAAAGGGAGCGCATCTCGACGGCGTTTCGCAAGCAGGTATCAACCAGCGACGCACACCGAGAAAGAAACGCGTTTGACGGCGATATTGCGCAGGCGGATATCGACTAGGGGCGTGCGCCGGAACGGCCGCGGGAATCCGCGCCGACGCGTACGCCGTAGGAGTACGCGCACATCACAGGAGTAACTATGCTGCTGCGCTCGGCGCATCGACGTCCATGGAGCCCCCGTAGGACTACGCACACGCCGCAGGAGCAGCTAGCGACGCGCGCCGGCACCAGGAAGCGAGCCGATCGCCGCCGTCGCTGCCGCCGAAGCGACCGATTTCGCCGCGCGCGCGAGCTTGACGGGCGCATCCTTGGCGGCCTGCCCTGCGCTCGACGCGGCATTGCGTGCCGCGTTTCGGCCGGCGGTACGCACGCGATCCTTCATGCCGCGGCCGGCCGACGTCGAGGCGAAGGCACGAACGGCCTTTCCGCGCGCCTCGTTCAACGCGCCGATGAGCCCGCCCACGGTGCCGCCGTGTTCGAAATACTCGATGGCGGCCGTGCCCATGGCCACCGTGCCGCCGTAGCCGATACCGGCCTTCACAGCCCATCCGAGCGCCGGGACCACGCCGATGATCTGACGGGCGACGGCGCGCCAGGCGAAGCCTCCGCCGACGATGGCCGCAAGCTCCTTGATTCGTTCGGCCGTGAGCGGCTGCCCGTAGGCGGCGGCGATCTCGAGCACCATCTTCGCCTGATTCGCGGTCATGACCGGCATGTCGGCACCGGGGATGACGACCACGAGGCCGACCCCCGCGTTCTGCGCGGCCGTGGACCGCACCGATTCGAGCGCAAGCGGACGACGGACGAAATCGAATGCCTGGGCATACGACAGCCGCGTCTCCTTGAACGTCGCGACGACCCATTCGCCCATGCGCAGCGCGAGGCGCTCCATCATGTCGACCGAGAGCGGGATGGGTTCAAGGGAAATGCCGTCTTGCGCGGCATCCTGCACGATGCCGCCGGCCGCATCGGGAGCGGCAACCGCAGCGGCTCCGGAGTGCATGACCACGGGCCGAGACAGCGGAATCACGTCAGACCCGGCAGCTTGATCAGGAGCGATGAGATCGGCAGGCGCAATCGGAACGCCTGCGGCCTCGGCCGCCGACCGAACCGCCGCGGGACTCGCGGTGACCACCATGACGGGAATGCGCGCACGGCGGATGTCTTCCGCCACCTGGCCCACTTCAGGCGTCGTGCCTGCGGCTATGACGACCATGTCGCTTTCGGGATCGAACAGCGCGCGACCGTCATGGAAGTAATTGAGCGAGACGCGCGCCTGAGGAGACGCCGAGGCGAAGCTCGAACGCACGAATGCGGCAAGATCGGCGGGAGCGGAGTCGTCGATCAGAATCGATACGGACAGAGGCACGGTGCGGGCGGCCTCGACGTCGGTCACCCCGGCGAGCAGCGTCTTGATGTCGATAGGGATATTCATGAGATCCTCCGATGATTGTCGAACGTCATGCTCCCCTGCGAGCATACACCGACCAGATGAGGCCGACGAGCATGAAATTCACAAGCATGAACGACGTTCCATAGCTCATGAACGGCAACGGGATGCCCGTGATGGGCATGAGCCCGATGTTCATGCCGACGTTCTCGAGGATCTGGAAGAGCCACATCCCGACGATGCATGCGACGATGAGCGTTCCATGCAGATCGGCGGCGTTGCGCGCGATGCGGATGCTGAGGATGACGAGCACCAGATACAGACCGAGAAGCGCAACGGCTCCCACGAAGCCGAATTGCTCGGCGAGCACGCAGAAGATGAAATCGGTCGGAGCTTCAGGCACGAAACCGAGGCTCGACTGGGTCGCGTTGCCGAACCCCTTCCCCAGAAAGCCGCCCGATCCGACGGCGATCATGGCCTGCTTGAGGTTGTAGCCGCTATCGGAGGAATCCTCGCCCTGGTTCATGAACACGAACAGACGGCTGCGCTGGTAATCCTTGAGCAGATGGTACTGGCCGGTCGCGCCCTTGAGAACCTCGTCCAAAGCGAAGACCGCGGCGATGAGCGCGATGAAGGCCGCGAGCGTGATGAGCAGATGGCGCAGGCGCGCGCCGCCCATGACGAGCGCGACGGCATCGATGAACAGATACACGAGACCGGTGCCCAAGTCGGGTTGCGTCATGATGCAGAGGAACGGCACGGCCATGATGCCGAGCACCTTGAGGTATTCCCGGAAATCGTCGAGCTGCGCGCCGTAGCGCGCGATCAGCCCGGCATCGAGCAGGATGACCGTGATCTTGGCGAACTCGCCCGGCTGCAGGCGCATGCCGAGATTGATCCAGCTGCGCGCGCCGTGGCTTTCGACGCCGATCACAGGCAGATGCGGGGAGAGGATGAGCACGACGTTCACGATGAGCAGCAGCGTCGTATAACCGGCGAGCTGGCGATAGTCCATACGGCTGATGATGAGCATCAGGATGGCGCCGATGCCGATGCCCGTCAGCTGGCGGGTGAACGAATAGGTTTCGTTGCCCTGCACGGCGGAATACACGACGACGAGTCCGTAGGCCACGAGGCACGCGAGCACGCCGAGAAGCTGCAAGGGCGTCGTGCCTGCGGAATCCTGCTGCATGAACGGGCGCGAGGAGCGGGACCGGCGGCTGTCGGGATCGTGCGGCAGCCGCAAATGCTCGACCTGGTTGTATCCCGAAGACGCCATACTACTCGCCGCCTTTCGCCATGCCCTTGGCGACGTATTCGATGGAGCGCGTGATTTCGGAGACGTAGGTCAGTTCGGCATCGAGCGTGCCGGCGCCGTATTCCACGCAGGCCTCCATGACGTCGGCCGCGACGGGACAGGCGGTGTCGGCGCCGTAGCCGCCGTCTTCGATGACGCAGGACACGACGTACTTCGGATCATCATAGGGCGCGTACATGACGAACCAGGAATAGGCGTCGCGATCGCCGGTGGCTTCGCCGGTGCCCGTCTTGCAGGCGCATTGGAAGCCGCCCGCCTTCGCAAGCGTCTCGGGCACATCGCCGTCCTCCAGAGCCACGCCGCGCAGGGCGTCGCGCATGAACGAGTATTCGGCGTCGTTGACGCCTTCGATATCGGAAAGCTTGGACGTGCCGATGACGACGGTCTCGCCTGCGGAATTGCGGACCTCCTTGAGCAGGTTCGGCGTCGGGAGCTTGCCCGTGGCCACGCCCGCGTACCCGACGGCGAGCTGCAACGGCGTGACGAGCACGTTGCCCTGGCCGATGGCGGTGTTCGTCATGTCGCCCGGAACCCACTGCCCCTCTTCGGGCTGGTTGGCGTAGTGCTTCTTTTTCCATTCGGGCGTAGGCACGTTGCCGGCCTCTTCGCCCGAGAGGATGATGCCCGTCTTCGACCCCATGCCGAACTTCATCGCGAAATCCTGCATGGGCGTTTCGCCCAGATCGTCGGAGCGATAGTAGAACTGGGCCGCGATATCGTAGAAGACGACGTCGCACGAGTTCACGACGCCTCCCCTGAGATCGAGGTACCCGTGGCCGCCTTCCTTCCAGCATTTCTGCGCGTACTTGTCGCCGAATCCGGTCCAGGTGCCCGTGCAGTTCCAGCCGCTGTCTGAAGACGCGATGCCGTAATGGAGCGCGGCCATGCCCACGAAGGCCTTGAACGTGGAGGCGGCCGGATAGGTTCCGGCGATGCAGCGGTTGATGAGGGGTTTGCGCGCCAAGTCCGCGTTGTAGCGATCCCAGTCATCCTGGGAGATGCCGCCGATGAAGTTGGCAGGATCGTAATTGGGGAAGCTCGCCATGGCGAGCACGTCGCCGTTCGTCACATCCATCGCGACGATGGCGCCCGCCGTGCCCGTGCCCCCGCCGATGACGCCTTCCGGCGCGATCATGCCGATGAGCGCGTTTTCCGCGGCCTGCTGGACACGGGCGGCGATGGTCAGATGCACGTCGTTGCCCTGGGTCGGACGCGTCTCGCGTTCGACGGAATGCACCGTGCCGTCCACGTCGGCGACGACGACGCGCTCGCCATGCTCGCCGGACAGGACGTTCTCGAAGGCCGCTTCGACGCCGGACTTCCCCACCTCGTCGCCGCTCTGGTAGTCGGTTCCCACGGGCATGCGTTCGAGCTCTTCGGCCGCGATGGTTCCCGAGTATCCGAGCAGCTGGCAGGCCAGAGCGCCGTACGGATAGGTGCGATGCGAGCGGTTCTCGATCGTGATGCCGGGAAATGCGTCCGGATGCTCCGAGATGAACGCGACGTCGCGCTCGCGCGGGTGCGTGGCGACTTCGCGCTGGGCTTGCGCACCCCCGGAGGCGTCTTGGATGCGCTGGCGCACGATGCTGTAAGGAATGCCGAGCAGGGCCGAAAGGCGCACGAGCACGTTGTGGTCGTTCGCGACCGAGGCATCGGCCAGGACCGTCGGCACCGTTTCGTTGCCGACGAGCTCGATGCCGTCGGCGTCGAAGATACGGCCGCGGGATGCCGGCGTCTTGATCGTGGTGAGCTGATTGTCCTCGGATTGCGTGCGATAGCGGTCGGCGCTTAAGACCTGCATGATCCAGAGCTTGACCGCAAGCGACCCGAAGACGGCCGCGATGAGCACGCCGAGCGCGGCGAAGCGGTTCTTGATGCGGTCGTAGGGCGACCGGCCGCTCGCCGTTCCCGACGCCGTGGCGGTTTGGGCGTCCTTGCCGGTTTCCGCACCGCGCAGCGGCGCAGACGTGCCGATCGAGGCGACATCGCGCGAGACGGCGACGCGATCTTTGCCGGAACGGCGCATGGATACGATGACGAAGGCCGCGGCTGCCGCGACCAGCACGAGAACGAACGAGATAACCGCTGCTGCCACAACGATCCCTACCTGACGTTGCTGATGGTCGTCGAGCTGCTCGAGACATGCAGCGCCGTTCCCGACCCACCGCCTTTGCGGCCGGAAACGCCGCGGTAGAGCAAGGGGATGAGGATGAGCGTCATCGCGCAATCGTACAGGGCGCAGGGAAGCGCGCGCGAGACGATGGCTTCGCCGAATCCCAGATCGGCGCCCAACAGGACGTAGGCGACCGCGTACGCGCATTCGACCAGCGCCGCGCAGGCCATGGACACGACCACGGGGACGATGGGCGAATCGTTGTCGAGCAAGGCGAAGGCGCGGGACGAAACGAATGTGGCAAGGAGCAGAATCCCGGCCATCAAGCCGAACGGATGCGTGCTCAACGCATCGGACGCGAGCCCGAGCACGAAGGCGAGCACCGTGACCGCGTCGCCGCGGTTGAAAAGAGATGCCGCGACGATGAAGACGAGGATGAAGTTCGGCTGCGCGCCGAGGATGGCGACGTTCGGCGCCAGGGCGACCTGCAGGATCAGGGCGACGATGCCGCCGATGATGAGCCCGAGATTCTCGCGCATATTCCTACCTGCCTCCCTTCTTGGTCGCATTCGCCTGGCCGTTGTTCGAAGAGGACGGCTCGGTCGCCTGGCTCTCGGACGTGGTCTGCACGATGACGCTCGCCTCTTGCAAGGCGGTGACATCGGAAAGCGGCGTGACGACGATCGTGCGGTCGGTCGTGCCCGCCCGCGTCTCGACGTTCGAGACGGTTCCGACGGGAAGGCCTCCGAAGTAGGCGCCGCCGAGGCCCGAGGTGACGAGCACGTCGCCCGCCTTGACCGCGACGGAGGGATCGACATCTTCGAGATAGATCAGCCCGTCGAGCGATCCGCGCACGACGCCCGTCACGCGCGAACCCTGGATATAGACCGACACGCCGCTCTGGGGATCGGTGATCAAGCGCACGTCGCACGTGGATGTCGTGGCCGAAACGACCTGGCCGAGCAGCCCCGACGGCCCGATGACGGGAAGCCCCGCCTCGACGCCGTTGTCCGTGCCGACGTTCAGGGTGATGACCTGGTTCCACGCGCTCGGCTGCGTGCCGATGACACGCCCCGTCACCATCGTGAGTTCGTACTGGTCCTGCAGATCGAGCAGCCCCTGAAGGCGATCGGCCTCCTGGCGGTACTCCTCCATCTCGATCACGGCCGCCCGCAGGCGGGCGTTCTCGTCTTTGAGTTCGGAATAGCTCGCGTCGTCGGCCGCGGCGTTCTCGAGCGCGTCGGACGCGGCGGACTCCCCGCCCGAGACGGCGCCGCCGAGCAGCGTCGCCGGAGAGAGGACGGCCGCGATGCCGCCGCGCACGGCATGCACCGGTCCCGCCGATCCTTCATGCACGTAGAAGCCGGCGATCAGGGCCGATGCAATAAGAAGCACGCCGAGCAGAGCGTTCCCGCGCGGCAGCTTCGAACGCTTGGGATCTTCAGGCGAAGCCATGGCGCGCGATTACTTGGAACGCATGAGCGTCTGTTTGAGGGCGGACGGCGTCTCGAGGACCTTCAGGCAGCCCATGGCCACGTTGGTCAGGGCGGTGTCGCTCGTCCAGACGGGAATCTCGAGGCGCTGCGTGAGGAAGCGGTCGAGGCCCGAAAGCAGGCCGCCGCCACCCGTCAGCAGGATGCCGTTGGAGATGATGTCGCTGGCCAAGTCCGGGTTGGTCTTCTTGAAGGTTTCCTTGATATGGACGACCATCTCCTCGATGGGAGGCTGAAGGGCCGTGCGCACGTCTTCGGACTGGATGGTGACCTCGCGCGGCTGCTCGGTAACGACGTCCTGGCCGGAGATGATCATGTCCTTCTCACGGCCGTCCTCGAACGGGAGGATCGAACCGATCTTGATCTTGATGATTTCCGCCGTGCGCTCGCCCACCTTGATGCCGAGCAGGTCGCGCAGGTGCATGGCGATGGCCTCGTCCATCTTATTGCCGGCAAGACGCAGGGAAGACGAGGTCACGATGCCGCCGAGCGAGATGACGGCGACTTCGGTGGTGCCGCCACCGATGTCCACCACCATCGAGCCGGTCGGCTCGGTAACGGGCAGCTCGGCTCCCATGGCGGCCGCCATAGGCTCTTCGATCAGGTAGGCCTGGCGCGCACCGGCCTGGATGGCCGCTTCGAAGACTGCGCGCTTCTCGACCGAGGTGGCGCCGCAGGGGATGCAGATGACGATGCGGGGCTTGACCTGCCACGGATACCGACGGTCGATGGCCTTGTTGATGAAGGCGGAGAGCATGGCCTCGGTCACGTCGTAGTCGGCTATGACGCCGTCGCGCAGCGGGTGTTCGGCAGAGAACGCATCGGGCGTATGGTTGATCATCTGCTTCGCTTCATGGCCGACCGCGAGCACGCGATGGGTGCTGCGTTCGATGGCGACGACCGACGGCTCGTTCAGGACGACGCCTTCCCCGGTCACGGCCACGAGCGTATTGGCGGTGCCGAGGTCGATGGCGAGATCGCACGACGTTGCTCCCCCGAAACTGCCCCCGAGGTTGCTGAAGATATCGGACAGCGGCATGTGGGCTTTCCTTTTGTAATATCTGATATATACGGGCAGTCATTCTAGCATACGGCGGTTGAAGCGCCCGATACCTTGCGCGTATGCACACACAACTCCGATGCGGTCGAACGGCATGCGCGGGAATCCACCGATACGGTCGGGCGGCACGCGCGAAAACCACGCGCGCCTCCCGAAAACGATGGCGCCGACGCGGATCAGGAAGCCTTCGCCGCAATGAGGACGCGCGGCCTTCCTGCCAGGTCAGATGCTATGCGTACGCGTGCAAGACCCGCGCTTCGCGCAAGATCGGCCGCCTTGTCCAGGCAGTCCTCGTGCAGCTCGCAGGCAAGCACCCCCGAGAAGGACAGCAGGGGCACGGCTTCATCGATCAGACGCCGGAACGCATCGAGCCCGTCGCATCCTCCGTCAAGCGCGAGCGCCGGCTCGAAGACGGACACTTCGCGGGGCATATCGTTCAGAACGGCGGTCGGAACGTACGGCGGATTCGAGATGACGAGATCGAACGGCGCATCGGCGGCAAGCGGCGCGCAGAGGTCGCCTTCGCGCACGTCCACGCAATCGCCGAGGCCGAGCCGCGCGACGTTGCGCCGCGCGAGCGCGACGGCATCGGGCGAGATGTCGGTCGCGACGACGCGCGCGTCGGGATGTTCCGAAGCGATGGCGCAGGCGATGCAGCCCGAACCGGTGCAGACATCGGCGACGGCAAGGCCGTCCGCGTGCGTGCCGTTCGCCTCTACGGCGACGCCTGGGCGTGCCGGCCCGGACGACACGGCGCCTTCCGAAGGCGGAAGCGACGGTTCTCCCGCATGAGGGCCCGGACGCCGCACCGTATACGCGCCTAAGTCCTTGAGCTCGCGAAACGCCTCGTCGACGAGCACTTCCGTCTCGGGTCGCGGAATGAGCACGCCGGGCGCCACTTCGAGCTCGATGAAACGGAACGGGGCCGTGCCCTGGATGTATTGGAGCGGCTCTCCCGCAGCGCGCCTGCGCACGGCGTCGCGCAAGGTGTCGCGCTCGTCGGGAGAAAGCGGGCGGTCGTGATGCGCGTAGAGCTCGATGCGGGAAAGCCCCGTGGCAAACGACAGCAGATGCTGCGCAGACACGCGCGGATTGACGTCCTGCGCGCGCGCAAGATAGCCCTCGCACCAATCGAGGGTCGCACGTATCGTCCAAACGTCGTTCACGAGGTTAGACGGCCTGTTCCAGCTTGCGGGCGCGATCGGCGGCCTGAAGCGCGACGATGAGGTCGGCCAGGCCGTCGGCGAGCAGCACGCCGTTGTATGTGCCGTTGTAGCCGATGCGATGATCGGTCACGCGGTCTTGAGGGGCGTTGTAGGTCCTGATCTTCTCGGCGCGATCGCCCGAGCCGATCTGCGCGAGGCGTTCGGCGCCTTCGGCGGCCTGCTGCTCGGCGAGCATCTTCTCGTACAGGCGGGCGCGCAGGACGGCCATGGCCGCGATCTTGTTCTGGAGCTGCGATTTCTGATCCTGAGACTGCACGACCAGGCCGGACGGAAGATGCGTGATGCGCACGGCGGAGTCGGTCGTGTTGACGCACTGGCCGCCCGGGCCGCCTGCGCGATACACATCGATGCGCAGGTCGCCTTCGTTGATCTCCACGTCGATCTCGTCAGCTTCGGGCAGGACCGCGACGGTGGCCGTCGAGGTCTGGATGCGCCCCTGGCTTTCGGTCTTGGGAACGCGCTGGACGCGATGGACGCCCGACTCGAACTTCATGAGCGAATAGACGTGGTCGCCCTTGACCTTGAACTCGATCTTCTTGAAGCCGCCGGCCTCGGATGCGGACGCGTCGAGATTCTCGACCTTCCACCCGCGCGACTCGCAGAAGCGCACGTACATCTTGTACAGGTCGCCCGCGAAGATGGCCGCCTCGTCGCCGCCCGCCGCTCCGCGGATCTCGACGATGATGTCCTTCTCGTCGGCCGGATCGTCAGGAATGAGCATGACCTTGATGGTCTCCGCGAGCGCGGGCAGCTTGGCTTCCGACTCCGCGATGGTTTCCTGGGCGAATTCGCGCATATCGGGGTCGCCGAGCATCTCCTTCGCGTCGTCGATGTCCCGGCATGCCTGCAGATAGTCGTTCGCCTTGCCCACAAGCGCCGCCTGATTCGCGAATTCCTTCGAGAGACGCGTGTATTCCCGCTGGTCGGCAAGCACGGCCGGATCGCCGAGCTTCTCCTCGATCTCCGCATAGCCCTCGATGATCTTCGTGAGCTTCTCTCTCAAATCTTCGTCCATGGTTCGTTCCCTCTTGAAAGGCGAAAGGCCGCGTCGCATGACGGGGCCCGTAGCTTCGGATGTCGTCGGTCGGCCGATGATGGTACCACGCCGCGCGAACGCACGACGCGCCTGCGCGGCGCGGTACGTCAAAACTCTATCCGAGGGCTAGGAGAAGGCGCCGGTCGATTCGTCATAGGCCATGGCCGACGACAGGTATCCCTTTTCGAGCATCCAGTCGAGCACGGGCTGGACCATGGCGGCCGCAGGCGTGCTCGCCTTCGGATACGTCGAGATGCGATACGTCTCGGCGACAGGCGCAGGCAGGTTCGCGCTTTCAACGAGCAGGCTGCGATAGGACTCGGGGTCGGCGTTCACGCGATCGACGGCGGCATCCCACGCCGCCGATGCCTTGGAAAGCGCATCGGCCCCCTCGCTCGACGCCCAGTCCGCGCGCACGGCAAGGACCGACTGGCTGATGTTGTCGCCCTGGGAATCGTCCGCGAGAAGGACCATCCCCGACGACTCGCCGAGGGCGAGCAGGCTGCCGGGAAGGGCCGCAGCGGCGACTTGGTTGTTCGTCATGGATTCGAAGCGGACCGGAAGCTTCTTGATCTCTTCCTTGACGATCTGGTCGTCCGGCACGCCGGCCTTCTCCATGAGACGGTCCATGACGTATTCGGGGACCGTGTTCGACCCGACGCCGATAGGCGTGCCTGCAAGGTCCGCCAGCGAGGTGATGCCGCTTTCGGGCGAGGTCATGATGCCGAAGCGGCCCTGACTCGCATCGGCACCGAGCGTGACCCACGCAAGGCTCACGTCGGTTCCCGACGCCTTGAGCGTGGCCGCGGTCTGGACATCGGTCATGGCGGCATCGATATCGCCCGAGGCGAAGGCGGCCGAAAGCTCCTGGGCGCTCTGGAACGTGACGATGTCGACCGAAACGCCCTCGGCATCATAGAGACCTTCCTGCTGCGCGATCCAGAACGGAAGCGCGTCTTCGGTCTGCATCGTGCCGATGCGCATCGCAGGCGCAGATCCGTCCTCGGCGGACGATGCGTTCGACGAGCATCCGGCCAACGCGCCGACGAGCGCGAACGCGCATACGGCGACGAATATCGATACGAGTTTCTTTCCCATGGCTGCCTCCGATTCATCGCAAGGATCCCCGTCGAAGCGAGGCGTTGACGTTAAAAGAGGGCGCCGCACCGCGACGCCCGAAGATTCCCTCTCCCGCAGCCGGTCCGCTGCGGGAGGGTACATTATACGGCTTTTATTCGAACGACAGGAACTCGAAGGCGGATGCCGCCGCATTCGCCCCGTCGCCCACGGCGGTGGCCACCTGGCGCAGCTGCTTGGTGCGCACGTCGCCGGCCGCGAACACGCCCGGAATGGAGGTCTTGCCGTCTTCGCCCGCAACGACGTAGCCGCGCTCGTCCAGCTCGATGCCCGTGTCGCGCAGAATGTCGCTTTTGGGCAGAGACCCCACGGCGACGAAGAGCGCGCTTGCATCCAAGTCCGTGACCTTGCCGGTCGCAAGGTCGCGAATGAGCACGCCCGCGACCCGTCCGTCTTCCTCGCGCACGCCGTCCACGGCGGCGCTCATGTGCTTGGTGACGTTCTTGAGCTCGCCGAGCGGCTTGGCGTAGATCGCATCGGCGCGCAGCGTGTCGCGGCGATGGACCAGATGCACCTCGGTGCAGATATTCGCCAGGTACATGGCGTCTTCCACGGCGGTGTTCCCCCCGCCCACGACCACGGCGACCTTGTCTTTGAAGAACCCGCCATCGCAGGTCGCGCAATAGGAGATGCCCTTGCCGCGCAGCTCGTCCTCATGCGGGATGCCGAGCGGGCGCGGGGCGGCGCCCATCGCGAGGATGACGGCGTCGGCAGCGTATTCCTCGCCCGAAGCCGTCACGATGCGCTTCGGCGTCGACGCGAGATCAAGCCCGACCACCTCGTCGGTTTTGGCCTGCGCGCCGAAGCGGGCGGCCTGCGCGCTCATCGCGAACGAGAGCGCGAAGGGTTCCGCGCCTTCGGCGAATCCAGGATAGTTGTCGAGGGCGTCGGTGGTGGTCATCTGGCCGCCCGGCCCCATACGTTCGAACGATACGGTCGAAAGGCCGGCCCGACCCGCGTACAGCGCGGCGGTCATGCCTGCCGGACCCTGGCCGATGATGGCGACGTTGAAGCGGTTCGCTTCGCTCATGTTCGTTCCTCTCTAGAAAAAGGGGGCCGGCGACAACCGAACCCCCGATACGTTGGACGCACGTCCGGAGACGCGCCTTTCATGGGATGCCGCGCTGCCTTACGCGAGCAGGTCGAGCACCGCAGCCTTGGGCTGAGCGCCCAGCGTTTGCTTCTTGACCTGGCCATGCTCGAAAACAATGAGAGTCGGAATGCTCATGACCTGGTACTTCTGGGCAATGGACTGGTTTTCGTCGACGTCGATCTTGAAAACGTCGACGACGCCGGCCTTCTCAGCGGCGATCTCGTCGATGACGGGAGACATCATCTTGCACGGACCGCACCAGGTGGCGAAGAAGTCCACGAGGACGGGCTTGCTGTTCTTGAGGACCTTTTCCTCGAAATTCGCTGCGTTGATGATCTCGGCCATGTCTGACCCCTTTCGTGTGCGCCCGCATGCGGGCTCGCGGCGCCGGGCTTCGTGCCGGCTCTCTCTTACGGCGTGAATACTATCATGCAATTACATTGTGCGCAACCTTTTATCACGATTCTTGAAGAAGATGCGGAGAGCCGGTGCGTGCTTGACCGGCACGGCCCGCGACGACGCATGGGGCGGCGAATCGCATGCGATGCGGCGCTGACGGCCGCCCGCGCAACCTGCGACCGCAGGTTCGCGACGCCGCCGTGCGCGGCTCCTTGACGCGACGGCAGAATTGCCCGACGATGAGGCTTCTCTGACGAACGAAAGGGCTTTCCCATGCACGAGGCATATTCACCTGAAACCGTCGGCGACGCCGCGCCTGCATACGCCGGCAAGGAGCTCACGCGCGCGAACCTCGTCCTTGAAGGCGGCGCGATGCGCGGCCAGTTCACGGCGGGCGTGCTCGATTTCCTCATGGATCACGACGTCTGGTGCGAAAACGTCGTCGGCACGAGCGCCGGATCGCTCAACGGCTACGACTATCTGGCCGGCGAAGTCGGGCGCACCTGCTTCGTCAACGTCAAATACGGCCCCGATCCGCGCTACCTGTCTTTCAACAACTTCGCGCGTTACGGCACGGTGTTCGGCGACGGCTTCGTCTTCGAAGGCATCCTCGAGACCGATCCTTTCGACGTGGCCGCATTCGAATCGTCGCCCATGAACCTCTATGCCGTGTCGAGCAACATCGAGACCGGGCAGGCCGACTACCACCGCATCGAATCCATGGCCGACATCGATTACCTGAAGGCGTCCTGCAGCATGCCTCTCATGACCAAGATCGTGGAGGTGGACGGCAAGAAGCTGCTCGACGGCGGCACCTGCGACAGCGTGCCCCTGGGCTTTTCCATGACGCTCGGCGGATCGGGCAAGCATATCGTGGTCCTGACGCGCGACGCGTCGTTCGTGCGCAAGGAAGAAAAGCTTCTGCGCCTGATGGAACGCGTGTATCGCGATTACCCGAAGTTCCTCGAGCGCGTGCGCCATCGCCATGTGGACTACAACTGCACGTATCGCTGGGCGCGCGAGCTGCACAAGGCGGGGCATGCATTCGTGATCCAGCCGCCCGAGCCCGTGACCATCGGCAATATCGAGCATGACCGGCAGAAGCTCTTCGACCTGTGGGAACAGGGATACCGCCAGGCCGCGCTGCAGTGGGAGGATTTGAAATCCTACCTTGGAGACGACCTCGGAAAACGCGTCGATTAAGCCGCGATGGGGCCGCACGCCCTTCCTCCCCAGGTGCTGAACCGCGATGGGGCCGCACGCCCTTCCTTCGGGAAGCCCCTCTTCAGCGACAGCCCTCCCCTTTCGCGAGGGCTTTTCCCTGTAACGACGGCTTTCCCTTTATTCCGTGCGGCTCCGCGCGCGGCGCACCCGCGCGCATGCTTCCCGCGTATAATCCCGGAATCCGAGAATCCAATCCCGGAGTCTGGAAATCCGTGCGGCTCCGCGCATACGAACGAAAAAGGATCGAGATCGCCATGAACATCAAGCCCGTCATCTTCGGTGGAGACATCCTCGCCTACTCCTACGCGCGCTGCATGCACGAGGCCTACGGCGTGCGCAGCCTTGTGATCTGCTCGAACGATGTCAAGATGGTCACCTCGTCGAAGTTCCTCGATGCGATCGTCGACCACGGGATCGAAGACACCGCCTATCTGCTCGGCCTGGCGAAGAAGACCGTCGCGCAGGTGGCGGCCGCAGGCGATGTTCCCGTGCTGCTCGGATCGGGCGACTGGTACGCGCGCTTTCTCTGCGAATACCAAGACGAGCTCATCGCGGCATGCGACGAAGACGCGCGATGCGTCGTGCCGTACCTGCCCCTGGAGAAGTTCGAAAGCATCATGCATAAAGACGAGTTCTACGCCGCCTGCGATCGCGCCGGCGTCGATCGTCCGCTGACCTTCGAGCTGGACATGTCCACGGCGACCGAGCTGCCGTCCGACGAGGAGCTCGGACTCGGCGGCTATCCCGTCATCTGCAAGCCTTCCGACTCTGCAGCCTGGCATTATGCGGAATTCCCCGGCAAAGAGAAGGTTGCCGAGATTGCCGATCGCGCCGGTCTCGAGAAGATGTTCGAGGCCATCAAAGGCTCGTCCTACAAAGGCGGGCTGCTCCTGCAGGACCGCATCCCCGGCGACGACACCGTCATCTACAGCATCACGGTCTTCTGCGACCGCGGCGACGTGCGCATCATCTGCGTCGGCCATGTGCTGCTTCAGGATCACGACCCCTCGGCGCTCGGCAATCCCGTCTGCATCATGAGCACCGTGGACGAGCCGTGCCACCAGCATCTGATCGATGCGGCGACACGCCTGGTCAAGGAATTCGATTATCACGGCTACGGCAATTTCGACGTCATGTACGATGCGCGCAGCAACACGTACCGGTTCCTTGAGATGAACGCCCGCCCCGGACGCAACTCCTACTACCTCACGCTAGCGGGGGAGAACTTCGTCAAGCCGATCGTCGAGCAGTTCGTGGAGGGAAAGACCGTCGCCAAGCGCGACCTCGACCGCCCGTTCCTGTTCAAGGTCGTGCCGACCAAGCTCGTGCGCGACTACGTGGACGAACCGCTCAAATCGAAGGCGCTCGCGCTCGTCGCGCGCAAGGCGCACGGCTGCCCTACCTTCGGCGCGCGCGACACCTTCGCGCACTGGCTCTGGAGCCATATCACGTATTTCCATTACCTGACGAAGTTCCCGAAGCACTACCTCAAGTAGCGGAGGGTGCGGTTTGGAAGAATCCGCACTTCGTAGCCCTCGAAAGGTGATCGGAAGCCTCGCCGGGCCCGTGGATCCCGCCGGAATCTAGGCGAGCTCGCCGGCTTTCCCCGATCGATCGGCCGCATCGGCTGCGCCGGTCCCGTCGGGCGCGTCGGATCCGCCTGCCCCATCGACCGTATAGACCGCGCCGGATTCGTCTGCCCCGTCGGATGCATCGAATTCTCCCGCTCCACCGGACGCATCGGATTCGCCGGACGCATCCGCCCCGGCCTCTTCGTCGTCATGATGATGGGCTATAGGACCGCGGCGCCGGTTGTAGTGATGGCGCAGCACCGGTTCGAAGATGCCGAGACGCAGCAGGATGGCGAACGACGCCGCCGCAAGCACGACGAAGACGATCAGCGCCTTGATGCCCGAGAGGTTGGAGATGACGAACGCGCCGAACGCGAGCATCGCCGTCCAGCCGTAGACGATCAGCACCGACTTGCGCACCGAGTACCCTTCGCGCAGGAGCTTGTGGTGCAGGTGCTTCGCATCGGCCTGCTGGATAGGCTGATGGTTATGCACGCGCCTGATGATGGCGACGAGCGTATCCGCGATGGGAATGGCCGCGATGACGATGGTCGCGACCATGACCACGAGCGTGGACGAGCGGATGACGCCCAGAAGCGAGATGACGCCGAGCATGGCGCCGAGGAACAGCGATCCCGAATCCCCCATGAAGATGCTCGCGGGATTGAAGTTGTAACGCAAGAACCCGAGGCAGGCGCCCAAGAGCACGACGGCGAACATGGCGACTTCGAGGCGGAGCTTGCCCATGCCGATGAAGAAGAGCGTGAGCGCAGCGATGCCGACGATGCCTGCGGCCAGGCCGTCGAGGCCGTCCACGAGATTGATGACGTTCATGAACGCCACCAGGTAGAACACCGTCAGCGGATACGAAAGCCAACCGAATTCGATATAGCCCGCCCCGAGAGGGTTGTTGATCGACGAAAGCAGGACCCCGGACGCGGCGATGATGGAAGCGCCGACGATCTGGCCGAGCAGCTTCGTCGAGGGTTTGAGGGACTTCACGTCATCGACGGCGCCGACGAGCATCGTGACCGCGAGACCGACGAGCACGCCCTTGTAATTGACCGCAAGCACCCAGGACGAGCGCTCGAAACCATGCCAGTTCAGCAGATGCTCGGCAAAGACTTCGAATACGAGCGCCCCGATCACGCCGACGAACATGGCGACGCCGCCCATGCGCGCGACGGGAATCGTGTTGACGCGGCGCGCGCCTGGATAGTCGATCGCGTTCAGGCGGAACGCGAGCCGCTTGACGACGGGGACCATCAGCAGCGTCACCGCGAGGGAGATGACGCCCAACACCAGAAGGTGCCCGATATTTGCGCTGATAATCACCTAGTTGCGTTTCTCGTAGAATTCAACGGCGGCCTTGATGTCGCCCTCGAAGATGTTGCCGCCCTGCTCAAGCACGATGCCGCGCTTGCAGAATTCCTTTGCTGAGCTGGATGAATGCGTGACGAACAGGACCGTGACGCGCGAATCCGAGATGATTTCGCGCACGCGCGCGAGGCACTTGCGCTGGAATCGGCGGTCGCCGACGGACAGCGCCTCGTCGACGACGAGGATGTCCGGCGCGATGGAGCTCGCGAACGCGAAGCCGAGACGCGCCTTCATGCCGCTCGAATACGTGCGCATAGGCTGGTCGATATAGTCGCCCAGCTCGGCGAACTCGATGATCTTAGGTTCGAGGTCGCGCAGATCCTGGTTGGAAAGCCCCCAGAGCTGCCCGCGCAGCGCGATGTTCTCGCGGCCGCTAAGCTGGTAGTCGAAGCCGGCGGAAAGCTCGAGCAGGGCGCTTACGCGGCCATGCACGGTGACGCGGCCGTGCGTCGGATACGCGACGCCGGTGATGATCTTGAGCGCCGTCGACTTGCCGGCGCCGTTGCTGCCCAGAAACGCGACGGCCTCGCCGCGATGAATCGTGAACGAAAGGTCTTTGTTGGCGAGGATCTCCTTGTAGGGAATCCTCTTAGAGAACGTGGCCGCGAAGCGCGCCTTGTCGCTCGAGAACAGCTTGTACATCTTGGTGACGTGCTCGAACCGAATGGCCACATCGGCTGCGGAATCCTCGTCGCGCACCGCAGAGGGGACGACGAATTCCTCGGGCACGGCGATGGCTGCTTCGTTAGAGGACATCGGCCACGTCCTTCCTGAGCTTCTTGTAGTTCCACAGCATGACGACGAGCGTCAGAGCGAATGCGATGAGGAAGGGCACGAGCAGCGACGGCTTGTCCCACAACCAGTACTTATCGCACAGGCAGGCGCGAAACGCCTCGCAGAAGAACGTGACGGGGTTGAATGCGAGGATCTTGGTGACCGTGTGATACGGAAGGTTGCTCAGATTGTAGATGACGCCCGAGATCCAGAAGAGCGGTTGGGTCGCGGCCTTCAGAAGATTGAGGAAGTCCTTGCTCAAGGCCGACAACCCCGAGACCATGACCGAGAACATCGTCCAGAACACGAGCATGAGCAGCGACACGGGCACGAGCTGCAACGCGTAGACGGACAGCGCATACCCCTTCACGACGCACGCGATCAGCAGCAGAGCCATGAGCATCAGGAAGATGATGAACTGCGAAAGCGCATAGAACAGCGATATGGACGAGAGTGGGAAATGGATGCGGTTCACGAGGAACGGATAGCGCCGGTATATGTTGGCGCCGGTGTTGAGCAGGTCGCTCATGAAGAACCAGGGAATGAGGCCGCAGGACAGCCAGAGGATGTAAGGGTATTCCGTAACGCCGCTCGAGGCGCGCAGACCCAGCTCAAGGGCGAACCAGAAGACCGCGATATACGTTACGGGCTTCACGAGCAGCCAAATCCAGCCCAGAACGGCGCCGCGCACGGTCTTGTGCAGGTCGATCACCGCGAGGTTCATGATTTGGTTGCGCCACTGCCAGTTCTCCTGCAGTATCTCACGCAATGTATTGAGCATATGCCGCCGTTCAAACGTGCCCAAGGCGCAAGGCGCCCCCGTCATTTCATAGCTTATGAATGATAGCATTACCGACGCGGAGCGTGAGCATTTGCAATGCATCTGCAATTCTGCCGTGCATGCGGAACGTATATTAGAATGAACCGTGCGCCTGGCGCCTCGTGCGCGGGCGATTCCTTCGAACGCCGCCGGAACGGAGCGTCATGCCAGATTTCATCTCTAAACTCAATCAAAGCGCATCGCAGCTCGCGCGGCAGGCCGCGGCCCTCAAAACCCAGGCCGGAGACCTCGCCGAAGCCGCATTCGAAGCCGCATCGCGCACCGAATCCGAACGCGAGGGCGGACCCGGCACGGACGCGCGCTACGCCTACGAGACCCCTCTGCCCGACATCCCCGTCGAAGCGTCGACGGCATCGACCATCCCCCAGCCGACCGGCGGCACCGCAACCGATGCCGCCCCCGACACGCGCGCCCGCACGAATTCCCACGGGGAGAACATCGCCTTCATCGTCGATTCGTGCTGCGACGTGGTGCCGGCCTATAGAGAGAAGTACCCGGTCTTCGTCGTCCCGATGCTCATCAACTACCGCGAGGAATCGTTCCTCGACCGCGAGACCATCTCACCCGCCGAGGTCTTCGCGCGCTTCGACGAGGAGATCCCCAAGACGTCCACGCCGACGCCCGCCTACGTGCATCGGGCTTTCGAGCAGGTCGAAGCCGCCGGCTTCACGCACGTGATCTGTGTGACCATTTCGTCGGGCCTTTCGTCCACGCATGCGATCTTCGAAACGGTTTCGCTCAACTTTCCTCATCTGACGTGCGAAATCATCGATACGCTCAACATAGGCGTCGGTTCGGGCATGACGGCGATGCGCGCGATGGAGCTCTTCGAGCAGGACGTCGCGTTCGCCGATATCGCGCGACAGGCGCGCCGCGTCGCCTCCCAGACGCGCATATTCATCCTGCCCGACACCCTCGAATACCTGTACAAAGGAGGACGTATCGGGAAAGCCGTCTATTCGCTCGGAAGCGCGCTCAACCTGCGTCCGCTTATCACCTGCACCCCGAACGACGGCACGTATGCGGTCATCGGGAAGGCGCGCGGACGCAAGAAATCCATCGCGAAGCTCGTCGAGCTTGCGCAGAAAGGCGTCGATGCGCCGCGGCGCTATCGCGTGGCCATGGCCGAAGGCATCGCGCGCGAGGAACTCGACGCCCTGCTCGCACGCGCCCAGGAGTACTTCCCCGATGCGACCGAGGTCATCGATGCCGGAAGCCTCTCTCCCGCGCTCGTCGTGCATACCGGCCCGGGCCTGCTCGGCATCGTCGTACAGAACCTCGACGAGCAGCCCGGCCTATAGAACCATCCATCCCGCAACGCACACCTGATAGAAAGGCGAACACCTCATGGCGGAATTCATCTACCAGATGTACCAGGCGCGCAAGGCGCACGGCGACAAGGTCATCCTGGACGACGTCACGATGGCGTTCTACCCCGGCGCCAAGATCGGCGTCGTAGGTCCGAACGGCATGGGCAAGTCCACGCTGCTCAAGATCATGGCGGGCATGGAAGAGGTCTCCAACGGAGACGCGCGCCTCACCCCGGGCTACAGCGTGGGCATCCTCGAGCAGGAACCGCCTCTCGACGAGACGAAGAACGTCTACGAGAACGTCGAGGCCGCCTTCGGCGAGACGCTCGCCAAGGTCTCGCGCTTCAATGAGATCGGCATGCTCATGGGCGAGCCCGATGCCGACTTCGACGCGCTCATGGCCGAGATGGGCCGGCTCCAGGATGAAATCGACGCGGTGAACGGCTGGGATCTGGACAGCCAGATCACGCAGGCCATGGATGCGCTTCAGTGCCCCGACCCCGAAGCGCCCATCGACATCCTTTCGGGCGGGGAACGCCGCCGCGTCGCGCTCTGCAAGCTGCTGCTCGAAGCGCCCGACCTGCTGCTGCTCGACGAACCCACCAACCATCTGGACGCCGAATCGGTGCTGTGGCTCGAGCAGTTCCTGAAGAACTATCAGGGCGCCGTCCTCGCCGTCACGCACGACCGCTACTTCCTGGACAACGTCGCGGAATGGATCTGCGAAGTCGACCGTGGGACGCTCTACCCCTACAAGGGCAACTATTCGACCTACCTCGAGACGAAGGCCGCGCGCCTCGCCGCGCAGGGCCAGCAGGCCGAGAAGCGCGCGAAGAAGATGCGCTCCGAGCTCGAATGGGTGCGCAGCTCGCCGAAGGCCCGCCAGGCGAAGAACAAGGCCCGCCTCGAACGCTACGAGCAGATGGCACGCGAAGCCGCGGCGGCGCAGCGCAACGTCGACTACACCGACATCCATATCCCCGCAGGCCCGCGCCTCGGCAACAAGGTCATCGTCGCGGAGCACCTGCATAAGGCGTTCGGCGACCGCGTGCTCATCGACGATCTGTCCTTCAATCTGCCGCGCAACGGCATCGTCGGCGTGATCGGCCCGAACGGCGTCGGCAAGTCGACCTTGTTCAAGATGATCGTCGGCAAGGAAGGCGTCACGGGCGGATCGCTCGAGGTCGGCGAGACCGTCAAAATCTCGTACGTCGACCAGATGCGCTCCGGGCTCGATGCGAGCAAGAACGTCTGGGAAGTGGTTTCGGACGGCAACGACTACATGATCGTCGGCGAGTCCGAGATACCGAGCCGTGCCTACGTGAGCGCGTTCGGCTTCAAGGGATCCGACCAGCAGAAGCCTTCGGACGTCCTGTCCGGCGGCGAGAGGAACCGCCTGAACCTCGCGCTCACGCTCAAAGAGGGCGGCAATCTGCTGCTGCTCGACGAACCCACCAACGACCTGGATACCGAAACGCTCGAAGGCCTCGAGGAAGCGCTGCTCGCGTTCCCCGGCTGCGCGGTCATCACCTCGCACGACCGCTGGTTCCTCGATCGCATCGCCACGCATATCCTGGCCTGGGAAGGAACCGACGAGAACCCTGGAGCCTGGTATTGGTTCGAAGGCAATTTCGCCGACTATCAGGCAAACCGCACGGAACGCCTGGGCGTCGAGGCCGCCAAGCCCCACCGTTTGCACCGCAAGCTCACGCGCGACTGAGGCTGCAGGGGAATCCGTTCGTCAGGCGGCATGCCGCAAGAAGCAGGATAGGGCCAGGGCCGATCGTACGGGCCGGCCCTTCGACGTTACGACCGCATTGCCTACGCCTTGGGCTCGGTCGCCTCGACGAGGGCGACGAGCTCGTCGCGCGCATGGACGTCGAGCTTGCGATAGATATGCTTGATATGGGTCTTCACCGTATCCTTCGAGATGAAGAGCTCGTCTTGGATCTGCGGGCCCGTCTTTCCCGAAGCGAGCATCGCAAGGATCTCGGCTTCCCGCGGAGAGAGCGCATGATCGGCCGCCGTCGTGGCGCATCGGCGCATGAGGTCTTCCTGGGCACCGACCTCCTCGATGTCGCCGTCGTCGCGCAGCGAGACTCCCCAGCGCGTGAAAAGGTCCTTCTCGCTTGCGAACAGGATGGTCGCAACGATAACCATGGCGACGGTGATGGAGCCTATGATCAGGCTCGCCGTCTCAGGACTGGCGATCAGGGCCTCGATGCCGACGGAAGCCTTGCGCCCTATGATCGTAGCCAAGGCACGCACGCCGCGCTCTATCCCGAACAGCCAGAGCGCCGACATGCCGTAGCGATACGACATCGAAGCCATCAGCAGCATGATGAGCACCGAGAACGCCGCATAGCTTGCCATGGCACAGAAGTTGGAGACCTGCGCGTTGAACCAGCCGAAGGCCGGAAGCACGAGAAACGCGCATGCCATCAGCGGCAATGCCACGCGATAGAGCGTGGCGAACTGGAAGCTGCGCCCCTGGCGATAGATGAGCAGGAACAGCAGGACCCCCATGGCCAACGTCCCGAACGCGGAATGAGGGCCGAATCCGCTCGAATACTGGCTCGATTCGCGCAGCCCGAACGCGAATGCATAGACGGCCATGAGCAGCGTCGGCTTCCACGGAAACGAGAAGCGTCTGTCGGAGGCATGGCTGCGCTCCTCGGGCGCAAGCGACATGTTCGCGATGGAAAACATGAACAGCGACGCGAGCGGAAGCAGCATGCAGGTTCCGAACAGCCACGGCGCCTGCAGCCCTCGGCAGAAGTAGATCACGAGCGCCGCCGCGACGATGGAGGCGCAGTAATACAAACCGACGCGAAACGGGCTCAGGCACGCATAGAGCTCCGACCAAAGCAGGATGATGACCGCCGTGCCCATGCCGCCGACGATCGTCGCCGGAAGGGCCAGGGCCGATGCGAGGGAGGGATTGAAGACAGTCGTCCATCCGAGCGCCGTGCCCGCAAGCATCAGCCCTGCCGCGGCCCCGTACGCCCAGCCTCGTTCGGACAGGGGCTCGAGGCGCCTATGGAAGGCGGCGCCGAGGAACAGCACGGCGATCATGGCCGCATCGTAGACGTTATGCCCTGCGAAGGCATAGAAGGGAAAATCCACGAACGAGCCCACGAACACGAGCTCGATCCATGCCCGATACATGCCGAGTCCGATGAATGCGAGCGGGACATAGGGCAGCTTGTCGACGATCCACGCGCCGGGAAGCCTCGTTCCCGACGCGATCGCATACGATTCGAGCAGATCGGGATCGGCGATTTCGGTCGCATCCCTTCCCATCCCGCATCACCCTCTCGTGGCCAAGGTTCGAAGCATCCATTGAAACCCCATCGTCGTCCCATGTCAAGCGAGGGTGATAGGGAACGGGTGATGCAAATACCCCCTGGACGGACCCCACAGGGGGAAAGACCGCGCATCCCCCGCGGCGTAGCATGGCAGGCATCGAAGCGCGGCGTCGCACATGGCATGAAGCCGTCTGGAGGGACGGCGGCGGCGCACGATGCTTCCGGATTCCGCGCCGATCGCGGATACGAGAAAGGGAATGGGTCATGGAACAGGGAATCAGCAGACGCAGCCTCTTCAAGCTCGGCGGCATCGCGGCCATCGGAGCGGCGGGAGCAGGCGCGCTGGCAGGATGCGGCACGACGGAGTCGGTGCCTGCCGGGCAGGCGACGGCGGATGCCACGACCGCCGCCGGGCACAATCGGTCGGGGCTGCCTTCGTTCTTCGATAAGCCGGCGCCCATCAAGGATGTCGCCGAGACCAAGGATTACGACATCGTCGTCATCGGCGCCGGCGCCCCGGGCGTCCCCTGCGCGCTCGCCGCGGCCGAAGCAGGCGCCAAAGTCGCGCTCATCCAGAAAGAAGCGACGGCATCGGCCTACGGCAATTCAGGATCGGGCATCGATTACGAGAACAGCGATCCGGCCGACGTGGCCGCGCTCGTGAACGTCCTCATGAAGGACTCGCAGCATCGCCCCAACCGCAAGCTTCTCGAGATGTGGGCCCGCATGTCGGGCGAAGCGGTCAAATGGGTCGTCGATCGTGCGGCGGAAGGCGGCGCGCAGGTCATCGACCAGGGCAACGAGCAGCATAAGCCGCTGCTCGCCAAAACCGGCTACAACCTGAGCTTCGTGACTTCGTACTTCGGTCCCAAGCCCTACACGACGGCCGAAGGCATGGCAGCGCTCTGCACGGTGGCCGAGAAGGCCGGCGTCGAGATCTTCTACAGCACACCCGCCGAGCAGCTCGTCCAAGACGACGCCGGCAAGGTGACGGGCGTCATCGCCAAGAGCGGGGATTCCCATATCCAGTTCAATGCGTCCAAGGGCGTCGTCATGGCGACCGGCGACTACCAGAACGACACCGAGATGCTCTACTACTACCTGCCCGACATGCGGTACATGGCTCCCAAGCAGTCAGGACGCACCGGCGACGGCCAGAAGATGGTCGTCTGGGCAGGCGGCTGCATGGAAAACCTCAACCACACCAAGATGCTCCACGACTTCGACGCCGGCCCCGCTTCGATGTGCGACATGCCCTTCCTGCGCACCAAGCTCGACGGCACGCGCTTCTGCAACGAAACCGTCGAGATGTCGCTCATGAACTGCTACCTGCTCGGCGAGAAAGACCAGGGCAGCTACACCCAGGTGTTCGACAGCGCCTATATGGACAAGGCCGCGTCGTTCCCCGGCAAGCTCATCGATCCCGAGGCCATCCGGACCTGGATGCCCGAGGAAAACGTCGAGCGCACAGGCGTCATCGAAGGCTACCTCAACACTTACAAGGCCGACACGCTCGAAGAGCTGGCGAAGAAGCTCGAAGTCACCGATGCCGACGCGTTCGTGGCGACCGTCAAGCGCTTCAACGAGCTCTGCGACGCAGGCGCCGACGAGGACTTCGGCCTGCCCAAGGAATACCTGCAGAAGATCGACACCCCGCCCTACTACGGCATCCACCGTCACGTGCGCATGAGCGCCATCGCCTCCGGCGGCGTCGTCGTCGACGAGAACCTGCAGTGCCTCACGCCCGAAGGCGCCCCGATCGAAGGCCTCTATGCCATCGGCAACGTGGCGGGCGGCTTCTACGGCGGCGTCGACTATCCGCTCACGGTCTTCGGACTCAACCTGGGCCACAACTACACCCAGGGTTACGTGGTCGGAAAGGCCCTGGCCGCGAAGTAGGTACGCCTCGAAAGCCTTCCCTCCCCTCCTTCTTCCATGCGCGCCCCCGCCGGCTCATCCGAACCGCGGGGGCGCGCCCATGCCGAGCATGAGAGAATCGATAAAGACTTTTTCGCGCAAGGGCCGCACATTTCGAGCGGTCCTTGCGTTGTAGTAGGTAGAGGAGGTGATGGGATGCCGAGAAGCGATCCCGGATGTCTGGATCCGGAACAGGCGCGCACGATCGTGGAGGAATGCTACGGCGAGGTGCTGGCATACTGCAGGCGCCACGCGCCGGCGGGATGCGAGGCGGCCGATCTCGCGCAGGAGACGTTCCTTCGATTCGCGCGCTCGCATGGCTATCGCGAACGCGGCAAGCCCATCGCATACCTCATGCGCATCGCAAGAAGCACATGCGTGGACGCAAGCCGACGCAAGAGGCTCGAAACCGTACGCCTCGACTTCGACGTGGCAGCGCGCGAAAGCGACGAACGGGAAGCGGCGCTCGACGAGGCGCTTGCGAAGCTGCCCGATGGCTTGCGTGAAGCGGTGGAGCTGCGATTCGGAGCGGGCCTCGGCGTGAACGACGTGGCACGCGGGCTTGGAATCAGCCGCTTTTCAGCCAGGCGGCGCATCAACGCCGCGCTGAAGGCGCTGAGAAAAGAATTGGAAGAAGGTGACGCGCATGGTCGGAATTGACGAAAACGGGCTCGAAGCCGAGCTCATGCGCCATTACGCCGCGCAACGAGAGACTCCTGCGGCCGAGAGGCTCTATGAGCTCGCATGCCTGATGGCGAAGGAAGGCGCTCGCGTTTCCGAAGCCCCTGCGCGCCGCCTGGGCGATGCGGGCTTCGTCGCCGCCCAGGTTCGCTTCGTGCCTCCGTGGTCATGGGGCGCGCAGCTCGTCATCGTCACGCTCATGGTCTGGTCGGCGCTTTCCTGCGGAAACGCGACGCCTGTGCGCTGGGCGGTAGGGCTGATGTCGGCCGCCTCGGTGCTCGTGTGCGTACCGCCGCTCTTTTCAAGCAGCCAGCATGGCGTGATCGAACTCGAATGCGCATGCCGTTACAACGCCGCCCGCGTACTGGCCGCGCGGCTTATCGTTCTCGGATGCTCATGCGCGCTCGCCGTCGCGCTCATGGTGGCCGGCACATCCGTCGCGACGGGAATCGGAGCGCTTTCCGTCACCCTCTGGGCCTGTCCGCCCTACTTCTGCTCGTGCGCGGGAACCCTTGCCATCCTCCGTCGTGCGAGGACGCCGCATGCGGTCGTGTCTTCGATCGCCTGGATCGCCGTTATCTGTTCGGCATTGCTCGCGATATCGATCGCATTCCCCGGCATATACGGCCCGGCTGCGCTCGCCATCTGGGGACTTGCTGCTGCCGCCGCGCTCGCGTGGCTCGTGCGCGAGGCACTTCTTGCCCTGCGATCGGCGGCGGGCGGGCTCGACTCCTTCGCGCCGCATATCGCATCGACCTGCAATTAGGGAAGGAGCATCCTCATGGAGCTCACGTTGGACAGGCTGACCAAGCAGTTCGGGGCGCGCATCGCCGTGGACCGCGTGTCGGCCACGCTCTCTCCTGGCGTCATCGGACTGCTCGGAGCCAACGGCGCGGGCAAGACGACGCTCATGCGCATGATCTGCGATGTGCTCCGGCCGACGGGCGGGCAGATCCTACTCGATGGCCGCGATATCGTGGAACTGGATGACGGATACCGGACCCTTCTCGGCTATCTGCCGCAAGACTTCGGATACTACCCGAACTTCACCGCCCTCGACTTCATGCGCTACATGGCGGCCCTTAAAGGTTTCGACGGCCGCGACGGGCGAAAGCGCGGCATGCTCCTTTTGGAAGAGGTCGGCCTTGGCGACGACGCGCGGCGCAAGGTGAAGACCTTCTCCGGCGGCATGAAGCAGCGCCTGGGAATAGCGCAGGCGATGATAAACGACCCTGCGATACTCGTGCTCGATGAACCGACGGCGGGCCTCGATCCCAAAGAGCGCGTACGCTTTCGAAACCTCATCGCCGGCTTTGCGCAGAACAAGATCGTGATCCTCTCCACCCATATCGTGAGCGATGTGGAATTCATCGCCAGTCGCATCCTGGTGATGCGAAAAGGCGCCTTCGTGCTCGACGGAACACCCGAGCAGATCGTCGCGCGGGCGCGGGGCAAAGTATGGGAATGCCACATCGGCGCGAGCCGCGTCGAACCCATGACCGAACGCATGGCCGTCGCCAATGTGCGCTACGCCGCCGACGGCCATGCCGTGGTGCGCGTGGTGGCCGATGCCGCGCCTGTACCGGACGCCCGGCTCGTGGAACCGACGCTCGAGGATCTGTATTTGGACGTATTCCGCGACGCAACGACGAGATAGGAAGATGACTGCGATGAGAACCCTCGTCACCTACGAGATCAAGAAGATTCTCGACAATCGTGCAGGCATGGCGGCATGCGTCATCGTGTGGATCCTGCTCGTCGCGATCGCCGTGACCAATATCATGACCGCAGGAGCACGCGACGGCGACACCGGCGCATGGATGGAAGGAATAGCGGCGCACCAAGCCGTTCGCGAGAACGAGCAGGCGAAGGCCGGAGTGCTCGACGACGCGCGGGTATCCGCCGACCTCGCCGCCTACGACCAGGCGCTCGCCCGCTGGGATGAAATGGCCTCGGAACTGAACAGCATGAGCAGCGAAGAGATCATCGAGCGATACGGCATCGAATTCTGGCACGACGTGCATAAAGTGGTTGTAAGCTCCTATTACCAGCGGCTCGACACCGTTCTCGCCCTCGATGCCCAAGGCACGCGGGCACGCAGCCTCGAAGAAGGGTCGAAAACCGCGATCGAGCACGAGCTTTCGGGCAGCTACCTCGGGTTCTTCCCCTATACCCAGGCCGAACACGACTACTGGACGGAAAAGGCCGAAAAAGTCTCCTGGCCCATTGAATACGGCTATGCCGGCGCATGGGACGGCATTTTCAACTGGATGAGCTTCTATGCGCTCGTCATCCTCGCTGCCGCCATCGCGGTATCGGGCGTGTATGCGGGAGAGTATCAGAACCGCACAGCGGCCGTCGTCTTGCCGACGAGAAACGGAACATGCATGCTGCCGCTAGCGAAGACGACTGCGGCTCTGGTGTTCGTATCGACGTACTATCTGCTGTGCGTCGGCAGCATATGCGGCATCTATCTCGCGATGCTCGGTCCGGACGGCGCAGGGCTGCCCTGCCAGATATTCGACTTCGCGAGTCCCTACCCGTATTCCGTCGGAGCGGTCTGCGGTCTCTGCCTGCTGGTCGGATACGTCGTCTGCCTAGGCGCGACCGCGTTCACGCTGTTGCTTTCCTCGAAGCTGCGCTCCGTCATGCCCGTGGCCGTAGTTCCTCTTGCCGTCACCCTCCTCGGTGTCCTAGGCAAGCTCATCACCCCCTTGGCCAAGATCGCAGACCTTACGCCTATGACCGGCTTCAACGACATGTTCTCCGCCATGGTGAGCTATGCCGTAGGCCCGATCGTATTCGATCTGCCTTCCATGCTGGCGCTGCTCTACGGCGCGCTGCTCGCGGCCTGCATGCCGCTATCCATACGCACGTTCAGGCGACATCAGGTGATGTAGACAACCGCCGCCGTGCGGATCTTTACGCGATTTCGGTTGGCCAGACGGCTCCGTCGGGCAAAGTGGCCGTGCCTTCCGCCACCGCGTGCGGTATGGAGGTGTCGGAGGCGAGCAGTTCCTGGATGCTCACGACCTTGTACCCGTCGTCGGTCAGGCTCTTCAGGATCTTCGGCAGGGCATCGAGGTCCTGGTCGCGTTTGCCGCCGCCGTCATGCATCAGGATGATGGAGCCCGGCCTGATGCCGGACAGGGCGTTATGCGCGATCGTGTCGGCTCCCGGCTGCTTCCAGTCGAGCGTGTCCTGCGTCCAAAGGATGCTCGAGGTCAGCAATCCTGCCGATTCCAGCCAGACCTGCTTGCTGAAATCGCCATAAGGCGGCCGAAGCATGGATGTGCGCACGTTCGTGGCGCCTTCGATCAGGTCGCGCGTGTGCGAAAGCTCATCTTTAACCTGGTCGGACGATTGCGTGGTCAGCGGCGGATGCGAATAGGTATGGCTTCCGATCGAGCAGCCGGCGGCGATGACCTTCGCCGGCAGATCGCCGCCGAGGGAATCGATGTTGCGCCCGATATTGAAAAACGTCGCCGTGGCGCCGAATTCCTTGAGGATATCCAGGTAGCGCTGCGTGTATTCGCTGGGGCCGTCGTCGAAGGAAAGGCCGACGATCTTCGCGTCGCCGCCGGGTTTCACGTTGATGGAGGTCACGATGCAGTCCTGGGCTTCGGACAGCATGTCGCCTTCGACGACCTCGCCCGACACCTTGCCGGTGCGGATCTCCTGCGTTCCCGCCACGCCCCACTGCGATACGTACTGCACCGACTGCCCCGATCCGTCGTCTTTGAAGACGAGCTTGGGGTCGATCTGCTTTTTATCGGTCGTGAAGTCCTCGGTCACGTCGGCGCCGTCGGAAACGGTCGCCGCATCGCCGCGCTTGAGCTCGCGGTCGAGCACGTCGTTGGGATCGGCTTCGTCCCCGTTCAGAGAGACCGTCATGGTCGTCCCGCCGCCTTCGGCGGCGATGGCGCCGCCTAGGGAAAGCAGGTTGCCCGGCTTGGGCGCGATGCCTGCGGATTCCATCGCCGCGCGCAGCGTCGTGCCGACGGGGAATGTAAGCTCCTGGCCGTTCAGCATCACGGCGATATCCCGATGCGCGTAGGCATACGCGCTTCCCACGCCTATGGTTCCGACGGCGACGACGCCTGCCGCCGCAAGGAAGCCGCGGCGCGAATAGATCCGCGAACCGGACGCCCCGTACGTCCCATAGGTTCCCGAGGATCTAGAGGTCCTCTGGACCCCATGCGCGCCGACCGCACGGGAAGACGCCGGTCGCGTCGGAGCCGAATTGCGCGACGTCCGACGGTCGGCTGACGGACGCCGATACGTGGAGGCGCTTCTTCCTGCTGCTGCGCGAGCATGCGGACGCTCATGCGACGGGCGATCGAAATCTCTCTGCGACATGGTCTTCTCTCTCCTCAAACACGCTTAATCCTTATGAGTATAGGCGCGAACCGCGGCTTTCGACCCTGCCAATATCTCCCGTTGACCGTGATCGGCGATTCGTTACCGAACCGTTATCGAATAGCGCATCGTCCGATGCGGCTCCGACGCGCTTCCTCATGGGGCGCAGACCTCGACCCAAGCCGTCCAGCACGCTGGGATGCCGGCATATCGCTGCAGCAACCCTTCATGCTCTGCGGCAGAGCCGTCCAGCGCTCTGGAACGACGAACGGCTCTGCCGCCGACCCCCGTTCCACGAAACCGTCGAAGTTTTCCATTGCGCAACCGAAGATGCTCGCGCATAATGCGCCCCAGGCATTTTTCGTTGAAGCCTTGAGGATCCCTGCAGGGGGAAACCGAAGGTGGAGAAAACTCTGGAGAATCTCTTAAATGGGTGCCGAAGGTGCAAGGCAGGTTTTCGACCGGCCGAATCTCTCAGGCAAACGGACAGAGACGCCGCGAAGGAGCTCATCTGCCGCGGCTTCGGTCAAGCTTTTCAGTACGGCCTTCTCTAGATCGTCAGTTCACGAGCAGAAGGAGGCCGCTCCCCTATGGACGCATTGCTTCATGTCGTTCAAACCATCAACGAATACCTTTCGAATTACGTGCTCATCTTCCTGCTCATCGGAACGGGGCTGGTGTTCACCATCCGCACCCGGTTCGTGCAGGTGCGCTTCTTCGGCGAGGGCATGCGCCGCGTGTTCGGCGGATTCTCTTTGAACGGAGGAAGGCACGCAAGCGGCATGAGCTCGTTCCAGGCGCTCGCCACCGCCATCGCCGCCCAGGTCGGCACCGGCAACATCGTCGGCGCCTGCGGGGCCATCCTCGTCGGCGGCCCGGGCGCCATCTTCTGGATGTGGCTCATCGCCTTCCTCGGCATGTCGACGAACTACGCCGAGGCCGTGCTCGCGCAGAAGACCCGCACCGTGGACGCAGACGGATCCGTGCACGGCGGCCCGGTCTACTACATCCGCTCGGCCTTCAAGGGCGCAGGCGGAAAATTCCTGGCCGGATTCTTCTCCGTGGCCATCATCCTCGCGCTCGGGTTCATGGGCAGCATGGTCCAGTCCAATTCGATCGCATCGACGGTCAACACCGCCTTCGGCATTCCCACCTGGGCTATCGGTGCGCTTATCGTGCTGGTCGCCGGGTTCATCCTTATCGGCGGCATCCAGCGCATCGCGTCGGTCACGGAAAAGCTCGTGCCCGTCATGGCGGTCATCTACCTGGTCGGCGGCCTGGTCGCGCTCATCATGAACGCGCACGAGATCCTTCCCGCCATCGGCCTCATCTTCGAATGCGCCTTCAATCCCGACGCCTCCATCGGCGGTGTCACCTTCGGAATCATCGCGGCCCTTTCGCAGGGCGCCAAGCGCGGCCTGTTCTCGAACGAGGCCGGCATGGGCTCCACCCCGCACGCGCACGCCATGGCGAACGTCAAAGATCCCCACGATCAAGGCGTCACGGCCATGGTCGGCGTCTTCGTCGACACCTTCGTCGTCGTCACGATGACCGCGCTCGTCGTCATCTCCGCGCTCTACGTGGGCGACGGCGCCCTGACCGTGGATGCCACGGGCCTTGCCGCCGGCATCAATAAGACCAATATGGCCCAGTACGCATTCAGCGAATTCTTCGGCACCGGCTTCGGAAACGCGTTCGTCGCCATCTGCCTGCTGTTCTTCGCGTTCTCGACGATCCTGAGCTGGAACCTGTTCGCCCGCCTGAACGTCGAATACCTGTTCGGCAAGAAGGGCGTCATGCCGTTCTTCGTCATCGCGCTCGCCTTCATCTTCCTGGGATCGCTGCTCTCGAACGATCTGGTCTGGGAGCTTGCCGATATGTTCAACCAGCTCATGGTGCTGCCGAACGCCATCGCGCTCATCGCGCTGTCCGGCACCGTAGCCGCATGCGTCAACGGCCGGAAGTCGAAGAGCCTTGCGGAGATCCATGCGGAAGACGAGGAATAGCGCCTACTTCAAGCGATAGAGCCTTCGAATCCAGAACGCCAGCGCGCCGATCAGCAGGATAAGCATCGCAGGCAGCAGGAACCACGGCTGCCGAACCTCTTCCACCTGGATGAACGAAACGGCGGCAAGCCACAACGCGGCAACGGCCTCGATGGACGCGACCAGCCTGCCAAGCACGCGGTAGACGGCGTCGCGATTCTCTTCGGTCACGGTCACGCCCGTGTTCCACGAGCCGGGATGGCGACTGGCGATGAAGAAGATCCCGAATATCAGAAGCATCGCGCACGGGGCGACGAGGGCGGAACCTTTTCCGCCCCATGCGTCGGGCATTCCGTCCAAGCCGTAGTGAGCGGGAATGGAATCGGGCATGGTGCTCCACGACACGGCCACATGAACGAAGGTCGCCACGACCAGCACGGCCGAAACGGCATGCCCGATGCATGCGAACGAATCTTTCTGCGCCTTCATGCGTTCACCTTCATATAATGAGATCCCCCGAAAGCGGAGCCTGCGATACGCGGATGCAGCAACGGCGCATCGGCGCGGCAGCTAGATGGCCGGCTTCATCGCGTTTCCGCTATTCCATCGTGTACGCAGAATGACTGCTCGCCCATCTGCCGCACTCGATATGCCGCGAAACGATAAGCCGCCTCGAGTAGAAGCCCGCCCCTCGCTCGTCTCCGACGAGATGCGCACGCGCCAGAATGGTGCCCACGCGTGCATGATAGCGCTTCCCTACCCCATCCAGGTTGCGAGCACGGGAATCCAGCCCGCCACGAACACGACGACGATCAGGGCAGGCACCACGAACTTCATATAGGCATACGCAGCCCTCGGGAACCGCGCGCCTTCGCCCGTATCGGCCTCGGCGATGAAACTCTCCCAGCCCCAGCCGCGCTTCGATACGCAGAACAGCAGGAAGACGAGCGCGCCGACGAGCAGGATGTTGTTGGACAGCAGGAAGTCCTCGAGAGACTGGACGTTGCCGATGCCGGGAACTTCGAAGCCCGACCACAGGTTGAATCCGAGGATGCACGGCACCGACAGCACGAAGAGCGCGATGCCGTTGACGATGACGGCACGACGGCGCGAAAAGCCCCACTGGTCTATGGAGAACCCCATGATGTTCTCGAACACGGCGATGACGCTCGAAAGGGCCGCGAAGCTCATGAACAGGAAGAACAGCGTTCCCCAGAGCTGACCGCCCCACATCTGGTTGAAGACGCCC
>NZ_ALNO01000020.1:0-894 GCF_000293015.1 Slackia sp. CM382 | reverse complement strand
TGGACACCGGCAGGGAGCTCAAGCTCAACGCCGGCAACGGCTGGAAGGGCACCTTCGACGGCCTGCGCAAGTACAAGGCCGGCACGGCCGACGAGATCGCCTACACCGTGAAGGAAGACCCGGTGGCGAACTACGACGGCGACGTTACGGGCGACGCGGCCTCAGGTTTCACCATCACGAACACCAACACCGAGACCGTGAAGGTCCCGGTCGAGAAGAAATGGGTCGGGCCCAAGGGCTCCGAGGTCACCGTGCGCCTGCTCGCCGACGGCAATCCCGTCGCGGGCAAGGAGCTCAAGCTCAACGAGGGCAACGGCTGGAGGGGCTCCTTCGACGGCCTTCCCAAGTACGGCGCCGACGGCTCCGAGATCTCCTACACGGTGACCGAGGCCGAGGTGTCGGGCGTCGATAGCTCCAAGTACGGCACCGCCGTCGAGGGCGACGCCGCGGGCGGCTTCACCATCACGAACACCAACAAGGAGACCGTGAAGGTCCCGGTCGAGAAGAAATGGGTCGGGCCCAAGGGCTCCGAGGTCACCGTGCGCCTGCTCGCCGACGGCGCCGATACCGGCAAATCGCTCAAGCTCGACGAAGGCAACGGCTGGAAGGGCTCCTTCGACGGCCTTCCCAAGTACAACGCCGACGGCTCCGAGATCGCCTACACGGTGACCGAGGCCGAGGTGTCGGGGGTGGATAGCTCCAAGTACGGCACCGCCGTCGAAGGCGACGCGGCCTCCGGCTTCACCATCACGAACACGAACAAGGAGACCGTGGACGTCTCCGGGACCAAGTCCTGGGAAGACGACGGCGACCGCGACGGGGTCCGCCCCGCCTCGATCACGGTGAACCTGATGCGCGACGGCGCGAAGGCCGACTCCAGGACGGTGACCCCGG
>NZ_ALNO01000019.1:0-139947 GCF_000293015.1 Slackia sp. CM382 | reverse complement strand
GGCCCCGCCCGTCGTACGGTTCTGATGCATTGTGTTCCTCCCTGCGAACGCAGAAGAGCCGCCGAGATTTGCTCCAAGGCGGCCTGTACATACATAGGAATCATTTTCGCCTAATCAGAGGCGCCTGGCAATGAAATTCTCGACCGATCCGATAGTTTTTCGACGTAGATACGCCGATATCCTCACTTTCACGCGAAGATCCGGCGGCATATCCCTTGGCCGATGTCCGTCTATTCCGTCGGAAGGATGATTTCCACCAAAGTGCCTTCGCCTGCAGGGTTGGGAACCATGCCGATGGCGCCGCCATGCGCATCGACGATCGCCTTGGCGATGGCAAGCCCCAGTCCGCGTCCGCCACCGGCCTCGCGTGCCTTATCGGCCCGATAAAAGCGGTCGAAGGCCCGTTCGACGTCTTCGGCCGATACGCCGATTCCCGTATCGGCCACGCGAACGTGCGCGCGATGGCCCTCAAGCGCGGTCTCGACCTTGATGGAATCCCCTTCTTCGGTGTACTTGATCGCGTTATCGAGCACGATCGCCAGCAGCTGGCGCAGCTTGGCGCAATCTCCCGACACCACGGCCCCGCTCTCAGCGCTCACGTCGATCTTCCGCCCTTTGAGCTCGGCATACTCTCGATACGTCGAAGCCATGGCCTCCGCAAGCTCGTCGAGGGAAAGGCGTTCCTTCTCAAGCTCCGCATCGCCCGCATCGAGCGCGGTGAGCGCAAGCAGGTCTCCTGCGAGGCGCGCGAGGCGATCAGATTCGTCTATCGTCGCGGCAATGCCCTCGAAATGATCGATGATGCGGTCGTTCGGATGCTCGAGCAAAAGCTCCTGGGTCGTCTTGATGACCGAAAGCGGCGTCCGCAGCTCGTGCGACGCGTTCTGGACGAACTCGGACTGCTTGCGCCAAGATCGGGCGATCGGCCTGATCATGCGACGCGAAAGCAGATAGCTTGCAGCGGCGGCCAGGACGAGCGCGATCGCGAACCCGACGGCCATCGTCCTGGTGAAGGTGTCGAGAATGCCCATTTCCGAATCGACATTGGCAATGACCTGGACGTATCCGACCGTCACGCCATCGTCGTTCTGGACGGCCGACGTGACCGTGCGAAGGTTATGGCCGTTGCAGATGCGCAAGCGCGGCGCGTCGAGATCCTTCTTGTCGAACGGAATGTCATCGAGGTAGTCCGGCTCGACCTCGTACAGGGCGATGCCGCTCTGAATGGAGCCGTCGAGCGACCGAATAACGAATATGAGCTGGGGGTTCTCTCCCACATTCCGCTCCATGGCCGCGAAGAGGTCGCCGGAAAACCCGCCGAGACCGACGTCGAAGCTGTCATTCCCCTTCGACGCGCCGTCGGACGCAACTCCCGCAGGATCGGCCCCTTCCCACGGCTCATCCTTCTCGAACGAAAGCTGGGCCAGCTGAAGCTGTTCGTCGATACCTTGGAAAAGGTTGGTGCTCACCTGGCGATAGATGAAGAAGCCGAGAACGAGCAGCAGGCAGGCGAGCACGACGAAGAATATGACGGTGCTCCGAACGAGCTCCCTGTTCAAATACCGTTGTTCGGCACGCGTCGCCATCACGCGCCGCCTTCCCCGAACAGATATCCGGCACCGCGAACGGTTTGCAGATATACATCGTATCCGAACGGCTTGAGCTGCTTTCGGACGGCGCTCACGTACACTTCGACCACGTTCGTCGACGTATCCGACATGAAGCCCCAAACCCGATCGAATATCTGGCTTTTCGACACGAGCTGGCCTTTGCGGCTCACCAGGAACTCGAGCACGTCGTATTGACGACCCTTGAGCTTGACCTCGGCGCCTCCCACGTAGGCGGCATGCATATCGGGATACAGCACCAGGTCCTTGAACGAGAATTCCTTGCGCTCGAACGAATCCGTGCAGCGCCTCAGGATGGCCTCGATGCGCAGAAGCAGCTCGTCTTTCGCGAATGGTTTCGTCAAATAGTCGTCGGCACCCGCACGCAGGCCCCGGATCCTCTCATCGACGCCGCGCATGGCCGTCAGTATGAGCACGGGGGTGGTCACCTTGTCGGCGCGCAGCTTCTCAAGCACGTCGTAGCCGCTCATTCCCGGCAACATGAGATCGAGCACGATAAGGTCGTAGATCCCGTCTTTGGCGTAGAAGTATCCCTCGTCGCCATCGAAGGCCTGCTGAACTCCGTATGCAGGCTCGATCGCCCGTCTCATGGCGTCGGACAGCCGGCGGTTGTCTTCGACTATAAGAATGTCCATCGCGTTCCTTCGCTCAAGCGTCGGCATATTCGATTCGACTATAGCATCGCGCTGCGGCTTCCATGCGCGCGCGAACCGATCGCGTTCGGAATGCCCACGGCCCCATCGGAACCGGCGCCTCCGCGCATGAACGAGCGAACCCTCCTCGGACATGCGCGGATCGGACCCGATCGCACGGCTCCCGTTCACGCATGGACGGTTTAAGGAAGCTTTAAGGATGCCTTCCCTACAATCGCCTAGCCATGCAAGACAGCTTCGTTATGAACGATAAGGAAAAGGAGCACGTTATGAATACCAAGAAGTCATCGTTCAAGTGGATCGTGATCGCCCTCATCGCCGCCATCGCCGTGGCCGGTGCGCTCTTCGCCGTGAAGAACTCGGGCATCCAGCAGGCGGTCGACCCGAACAAGGACCAGTCCCAGGCGCAGCAGAGCCTCGAGATCGACCCCAACAACCCGCCCGAGGGCGTCCAGATCGTCAAGAATGACGGCGACCAGGGCGGCAACGGCGGCGCTGAGGCCGGCGCAAGCGCAGGCTCGACCACGCAGGCGTCTTAGGCCCCTGCCCGGATAAGGAAGAAAGAATGAGTAAGACAATCGGGAAATCCCTCATCGTCATCGCCCTGGTTGCAGTTCTGGGAGTGCTCGTCTGGGGGCTCGCAGGAGGAGCCACGCCGTTCATGGACAAGACCCAGCCGCAGCCTGACGAGCAGGCCGCCATGCAGCAGACCACCGCGACGGTGCAGAAGGGCACCATCGAGTCGAAGGTCACCGGCCCGGGCGAGATCAAAGGCTCCGCTACCGCCAAGCTCGAACTCGACAAGAAGCGCTACTTCAAGGAATTCGTTCCTGAGCTGAACACGCGCGTCGAAGAGGACGACGAACTCGTCGACTACACCTACGGCAAGCCCCTGAAAGCTCCGTACGACCTGGTCGTCACCGAGAAGAACGTGCCTAAGAGCAAGAAGGCCGTCACGAGCGACCATTATCTGCAGGTGACCCGCGTCGACACCATGAACGTCGACATCGCGGTCAGCGAAGCCGACATCGCCAAGATCAAGGAAGGCCAGGAGGTCGACGTCGCTATCGGAGGCGACGAGAACAACGTGGTCAAGGGCACGGTCGAATCCATCAACCAGGTGGGCAGCTACAACGCGTCCGGCTCCAAATACACGGTCACGGTCTCCATCCCCAATGAAGACGGCGACATCCTCATCGGCATGTCCGCAAACCTGAGCATCAAGACCGGCGAAGCGAAGGACGTCCTCACCGTTCCCGTGAGCGCCGTGAAGACCACCGACAAAGGCTCTACCGTCTCGGTCGTGCAAGAAGACGGCACCACCGTCGAGAAGAACGTCACCACCGGCGTGTCCGACGGCAAGATCGTCGAGATCTCAGGCGACGTGAAGGAAGGCGACAAGGTCGTCCTCAATGAAGCCGGCGGATCTGCCGACGGCATGGACGCGGCCACCACAGGCGCAGGCGCCGCCGCGACCAACTAGGGGGACCCATGGATTCCCCTAGAAACGAAACGACCGCATCCGACAAGCTCATGATCGACATGCGCGGCATCCGCAGAACCTATCTCATGGGCGAAGAGCGCGTGCATGCGCTCGACGGGGTGGACTTCCAGGTGGCCAAAGGCGAATTCGTCTCGGTCATCGGAGCTTCGGGCTCGGGCAAGTCGACGCTGATGAACATCATCGGGCTTCTCGACGTGCCTGACGAGGGGAGCTACTACCTCGCAGGACGCGACACCACCTCGCTGTCCGACTCGGAAGCGGCACGCATCCGCAACCGGACGATCGGCTTCGTGTTCCAGGACTTCAACCTTCTGCCCACGATGAATGCCTTCGAGAACGTGCGGCTCCCCCTGCTCTATCGCGGGCTCAAGCCCAAAGAGGCCGGGGAGCGCGCTCGCGCGCAGCTCGAACGCGTGGGTCTGGGCAACCGCTCGCACCACCTGCCCGCCCAGCTTTCGGGCGGCCAGCAGCAGCGCGTGGCCATCGCCCGCGCGCTTGCGGGCGAACCTGAGATCCTGCTCGCCGACGAACCGACCGGCGCTCTGGACTCCCACACGAGCGAAGAGATCATGCAGCTTCTCGAAACCTCGAACGAAGCCGGTCAGACGATCGTATTCATCACCCATAACCCCGACCTTGCCAAGAGGACCAAACGCAGGGTCGCCATTTCAGACGGCCATATGCATGAAGAGAAGGAGGTCCGGCGATGAAGCTCATCCAGATGCTGCGCGAGTCGTTTCTAAACGTCATGCGCAACAAGCTCCGCACGGCCCTCACCATGCTGGGCCTTATCATCGGCATCGCGTCGGTCATCGTGCTCGTAGGCATCGGCGACGGCTCGAACAAGCAGGTCGCGGAACGCATCCAATCGCTCGGCGGCAACGTCATCTCCGCTTTCACCTATAGCGGCGGCGACATGACCTACAGCGACATCGAGAACATCCGGGCGAAAGAGCACATCGCCACGGCGACGCCGTCCAAGAACATCAATGCCGACGTTTCCGTGAACCATCGGAAGCTGACGCAGGCAAGCGTCAATGCCACCGACGAGAACTACCTCGAGGCCCGCAACCTCGATCTTGCCGAAGGCCGCAACCTCTCTGCCGTCGACCGCGACAACAAGAGCAAGGTCTGCATCGTAGGCGAGAAGATCGCGAAAGAGCTGGGAGGCACCTCCGAGGCGGTCGGCAAGACCCTCAAGATCAACGGCGATATCTACAGCGTCGTGGGTGTCATCAAGTCCAAAGGCGAGTCCATGGGCCTGGATACCGGCAATCTCGTGGCGCTTCCCATAAGCGTCGTGAACGACCTCGGCGCCGCCCCGACGTTCAACGAGGCCTATGCAAAGGCCCAGGACGGTCAGGTGGATGCAGCGAAGGACGACATGAACTCGTACTTCGCCAAGGACAAGAAGCTCAACGTCAACTCGTACACGGTCAACACCCAAGACGAGCTTCTGAACGCCACGTCATCGGTCAACGAGACCATGACCGCGCTTCTGGGCGGCATCGCGAGCATCTCGCTCATCGTCGCCGGCATCGGCGTCATGAACGTCATGCTGGTTTCGGTGGCCGAGCGCGTGCGCGAAATCGGCATCAAGAAGGCGCTGGGAGCGCGCCGCATCGACATCATGGGGCAGTTCCTCACCGAGGCGCTCATCATCAGCCTGATGGGCGGCACGGTCGGCATCGCGGGCGGCCTGGCCTTCGGGCTGGCGGCGGCGAAGACCGGCATGCCCTTCTCGCCCTCGCCGAGCATCGTGGTCATCGCGGCGGGCACGAGTATCGCGATCGGCCTGATCTTCGGGCTGGTTCCCTCGTATCGAGCCGCACGGCTCAATCCCATCGACGCTCTGCACTAAAACGCATCGTCGAAGGCACGGCGCGAGCCGGCCGCAGGGGGGAGGATGGACGTTACGCCAACGACGTCCATCCTCCCCTTCTTCATGCATAGCCTTGGTGTAAACAGGGGCAACGCTGCTTAGGCTCTATCGATGCAAGCAATAAGGAAAATCCGGCTGCATGAGCAATCATACCGACATGCGGCCGAAATCATCCCATCAGCTCGCTGAAGATGGGCAGGCAATTGTAGATGTACGTGTCGCGCCCGTCGCTATCGTGCGAGTATCCGGCCGCGACGCGATACGCTGCGTTCGGCGCAACCCGAGTCGCGTTTTCCGCATCGTCATCGAAGACGAAGAAATCCGGATGCTTCCGCAGCTTCCCCACCTGAAGATCGAGGCCCCCGAGGGCGAAATCGAGCGACCCCGTCGTCGTGAAGACGAAGAAGTCATCGAGCCCATACCCCTGATCGTCGATGGAATCGACCAGGAAATCGGCAGTCCATTCAGCGCTTCGTCGCTCGGTATACATCTCGGAGCTCCAAAAGAGCGACCCCGACATCGGGAAGAAGTATTCGAACCAATCCATCGAGTCGGTCATGCGATACCACGTGGTCACGGCGCCCATGGAGAAGCCGCCGAAGATGCGGTGGCCGCGCGATGCAACGATGTCCTCGTCGTCCGAGCTTTCCAGGTACGTGTTGTATCGGGTCTCGAACTGGGGAACCAGGTCGCGCAATTCATACCCGAACCTCTTGGTCAGCGCGGCATCGTAGTCGTCGTTATCCTGTTCGATGTTATCCGGATAGTACGAAACGCATACGACGATCATAGGATTCATGTCGCCCTGCGCGATCATGCTGTCGAGCAGGAACTTATCACCGTACGGCTCCTCGGGCGTGCCGAAGTAGGAGCTTTCGCTTCCGCTCGCGCCATGCATGAGATACAGCACGTTGTAGCGCATCTCCTCATCGTCGGGATCGTACCCGTAGGGCAGGTAGACGATGGCGAGCTTCTCCATGTCGCGCGCTTCGTCGTCGTAGGTGTTCGTGTCGTAGTAGAAGCGCTCAAGCGTTCCCGGCTCGTTCGAAGGATCGAAATACGACGACGGAACATCTTCAAGCGCACCGGGAATATCGACTTCATCGCGCACGGGAGCAAGAGGCTCTACAGGCGCCGGCTCGGGCGAGAAGATTCCTCTTCCATCCCCCGAAGGGGGATCTGAAGGCGCGGGAAGGGAGCAGCCGGACAGAGCAAGGGCCGCCGGCACGGCCGTGCCGGCCATCAGCGCAAGAAATTCCGCACGAGACATCGCGCGAGCAGTCGGGTTCGTCATCTGAGTCTCCTTGAGTGGCATATCGTTTCTTCGACGATAAACTTCAGGATGCGCCGCCGCGGGGAACATCGGGGCGAATATATGATTCCCTCATCAAACCGTTGAGAATGATGCGGATTCTTGAAGGGATCCGCCATGGCGGCTGCCGGCGTTGTTGGAGCTGCAGCGCTGGCGAGCGAACATGCACCGACGCCTATGCCGGCTTCAACCCGGCTTTTCCCTCCACGCTCCTTTCTGATTCTTCATTAATTATCGTTTATCGATAATTTTTTATTGACTTTCGATAAATCCAGCGCCATCATGAAGCCCATCGACGAACGGAGCACCTATGAACCAACGCGAACTTTCCCTCTGCCTCAGGATCCTCGACGCGAGCATCGTCGTCGGATGCCTCTGGTTCTGCCTCGGCATCATCCCGATAAAGGCCGACGAAGCCCTAGCCGCGCACGGCACCGTTCTCGGGTGGGCATTCGCCGTCGTAAGCTGCATTCCCCTGCTGGCCATCGGCGTGCTCGCATGGCGCCTTTTCGCCGATATCGGCAGAAATAGGTCATTTTCAACGGGAAATGCCGCGCGCCTGCGGCTCGTCAGCCTCTTCGCGCTTGCCGAGGGAATCCTGTTCTTCGCGGCCATGATCGTGATCGCAGCGCTCGGCCTGCTCACATCTGGAGCCCTGGCCGTCGCGCTCGTCATCACCATAGCCTGCTTCGCGCTCGCCATCGTGTCCGCCACGCTTTCGCACCTCACGCGCAAGGCGGCGCAGCTCCAAGACGAAAACGACCTCACGGTGTAACGGAGCGGCCATGGCAATCCACGTGAATCTCGATGAAGTGCTCCGCCGCGAACGCATGACCCTGACCGAACTCAGCGACCAGGTGGACATAACCATCGCGAACCTCTCGAACCTCAAGACCGGCAAGGCGAAGGCCATGCGCTTCACCACGCTCGACGCGCTCTGCCGTGCGCTCGACTGCCAGCCAGGCGATATCCTCGCCTACTCCGACGAAGACTAGACCCCCATCGGGCGAACGCGGCCCGATGCATCAAGAGAGAACCGTTGCAGAACGTGCGTTCATGCGCGCAAGGAGGAATCATGTCTCGAAACCACGCATTGCCCCAGCCGCCAAACGAAGCCGCGGCATCGCCGATGCCATCGGCAACCCCGCCCACATCGCCCGAAGCTCCCGTGAAGATGCCGAAGAAGAGCATCCCTTTCGACAAGAAGAGCCGGCTTGCGCTTTTGCTCGCCTTCGGCCAGGCCGTTCTTTCATCATTCATCTTCTATCCGTACGACGCGATGGAATTCGGCTCCTTGCCGGGCGTCGGTCTCACGATCATGGCCGTCGCCGTTCTGGCATGCGCGTTCGCCATCTTGGGTAAACATGCGCGCATCGATCGGGTGACCATACCCCTTACCGTAACCTGCCTGATTCTTGCTCTCATTCCTGCGCTGTACGCGAATCTCGACCTTCGCTTCCTCAATTGCCTCATATTAGGCGGAACGCTGACCCTGGATGTCTTCCTCGTGGCGAACCTTTGGGAAGGATGCTGGGCGAGCAGCCGAGCCGTCGGAGCCTCCATCTGGTTCTTCTTCGTAGCCTTGTTCTCGAATCTGCTCGGACCTCTGAATGCCCTAGCGCACCGATCCCGCGGCAAGGACGGACGTGTGCACGGACCGCAGGGCGTGGCCGCAGGCATCGGCATCGCGCTCGGCCTGCTCGTCATCCTCATCATCCCGCTGCTTGCCAGCGCCGATGCCATGTTCTCGCAGATCTTCTCGCGCATATTCGATCTCCTCGCGCACCTGCGCTTCGACAGGATAGTCACGCACCTGACCATCGTCCTCATCGTGACGCCTTTGGCGTTCAGCCTGCTGTGGGCTGCATCCCACGCCCGCTCCAACCCGCATGCAAGCGCGGGCGAAGACGCCCTTCCCGACGCCTCGAGCAGACGCATCGCCCTCCGTATTCCGGCGGCGACGCAGGTCATCGTCCTCATAAGCGTCGATATCGTGTATCTCGTCTTCGTCGCGGTGCAGTTCATCTACCTGTTCGGCGGCACGGAAAGCGTCCATATGTACGGCGGCTATGCCGAGTACGCACGCACCGGATTCTTCCAGCTTGCCACCGTCGGCATCATCAATGCATGCATCGGGCTCCTTGCAGCGCAAGGCGCGGGACATGCGCAGTCCATCGGATCCCGCGCGGCCCTTGCAACCGGCAACGTCGCGCTCGTGCTTATGACCGCGGTCATCCTCGCCTCGGCGGCGATGCGCATGAATCTCTATATCCAGGAATACGGCCTCACGCTGATGCGCCTGCTCACACTGCTCGGCATGGCGTTCACGGCCGTGCTCCTCGCGGCGCTTCTCGTCAAAACGTTCCATGCGAAGACCAACTTCTTCCGCATCTTCATGATCGCTGGCCTGGCCCTCTGGATCTGCTTCAACTTCATGAACATCGACAAGCTGATCGTCCGGTACAACGTGGCCCAATATGAATCCGGCGCTATCGAAAACATCGACGCGTGGTATCTGAGCATGCATACCAATGCGGATACCTTGTCCGATCTTCAGGCGCTTGAAACATACCTGAGAACGAAATCCGACGCGAACGAAAAGCTGCACCTCGGAGACGATCTGAACTACGGCGATTCATACGAGTACGAGGCGGATATCCTGAAAGACCGCATCATCGCCTATGAAGACTCGAGGACGCGTGAACCCTGGCCGCTCTGGTCTTGGGCGCATCGAGCGTGACCGGCCCCCTATCCTCGGCCGGCGCACCTGCGGTAGTAGAACACGGCGATCTGGGTGCGATTACGCAGACCGAGCTTGGCGAGCACCGAGCTGATGTGGTTGCGGAGCGTGCCTTCGGACATGCAGAGCGCATCAGCCGCTTCGGCGTTATCCAGACCTTCCGCGATTGCACGGACGACTTCACGTTCGCGCTCGGTCAGGGAGGCGAGCACCGATTCGTCGGTACGGGAGCCCCCGACGCAGCCCGCCATGAACGCGGCCCGCTCCAAGACCTCGCCTTCAAGCACGTTCTGGCCTGCCATCACGGCGCGCAGCGCAGGGGCGATGGACGCGACGTCCTGTTTGATCAGGTAACCGCGCGCGCCCATCTTGAGCGCCCGCACGATGTATTCGTCGTCCGAAAACGTGGTCAGGAACACGACGCGTGCCTCGGAATCGCGCCTCAAGAGCTCCTCGGCAGCGGAAAGCCCGTCGCGACCCGACATGCGTATATCGGAAAGCAGCACATCGGGAGTATGCTCTTCGAACAGGCGCACCGCATCGTCGCCGTCCGACCCGAACGCGACGACCTCGATATCTGCCTGCGCGTCCAGGATGATTCCCAGGGATTCGCGCACGATCGGATCGTCGTCCACGATTACGAGCTTCATTCAGCGACCTCCTCGATCATCGTCCGTGCGCTTCTATCCGCCGCATCCCTCGCACCGCCGTCAGGTGCGTCCGATTCTTTCCCCTTCGGAATGGATACGAACACCACGAACTCATCGCCGCAGATCAATCTCATAATGCCTCCATGGGAAGCCACGCTTTCCCGCATCGTTCGCACCCCCATGCCGCCGGAGCGCTCGGCTTCAAGGAAGGCCTCCGTCGAACCGCGGGGCACAACCCCGTCGTTGCGCACGACCAGCTGCCAGAACGCAGGATACTCGGTTGCACGGACGCTCGCGTGCGCCGCGTGCGCATGCCGTGCGGCATTGGTCAGGGATTCACGCGCGACCGAAACCAGGCAGCGCGTCACATCCGCCGGCGGCTCTGTATCCAGAACGCATGCCACACGCACCTTCAGAATGCCCGAAGTCCCTGCGAGGCGATTCAGCTCCACGGAAAGGCTCACGCCGTCGTCTTCCAGGTCATGCACGCTCTTACGCATGGTATCGAGCGCGTCGTCAAGACCCGCGGCGATACGGCCGAAATCAGCCGTCACGCTCGCATCCGGCGCATGCACCACCTGCAATGCCTTCGTCTGGAGCGACAGCCGCGTCAGCTGATGGCCCACCTTGTCATGGATGTCCCGCGCGATGCGCGTGCGTTCGGCCAGGGCGACTTCGCGCGCTTCGAAACCGCGCGCCGCCTGCAGCTCATGATTCCTCGCATCAAGATCGAGCAACCTGTCCTGCAGATCGTCCTGCAGGTTTCGCATGCGGCCTTCGGTATCGAAGAGCCTCGTCGTGCGAAGCGAGACCAAAGCGGCGCCAAAACAGGCGATGGCCACGCAGAACGCTTCGAAGAGGGGAATGCTCCACGTGGCCATCCATGCGGCGAGAGGAAGAATCCAGGTCGCCGACGCAACCGCACTATGCGAATTCTTCGACGCATCGCCCGCCCTCGCCGCGTCATACGCTACGAGGGGCAGCATGGCCAGACCCGATTCCGCTGCTCCGAAAACCACGGCGGAGGTCACGCACCATGCCGTGAAGATGCGACGATCCGAACCCGCACATGCGACCGTGAGCTCGGAGGAGGCCGTCCCTGCCGCCGAGCCGTCCTTCGCCGCCGCGCCCGCACGTGCGGATATGAGCTCGAAGACCGCCGAGAAACCGATTCCCGTCACGAAGAAGACGACAGCCAGGCTGCGTTCGCCGCGCGCGAACGCGAACGCGAACGAGAGCGCCAAGCAGACCGCCGCAACGAGGGCCTTGTCGATGATTCTTTCCATACCGGCCATTCTATGCGAAAGGCTCGGTCGGGCATCCATGACAAACGTCAGGGTCCATTCATGACGACGCTCACTTTCGCCCACCATGCTTCTGGCCGAGAATGAGGATACCGATCGAGAAGAAAGGCCCCTGTATGGAACGCAGCATCGTCCAGGTGCGGAACCTGGTGAAACGGTACGGAGAACTCGCAGCCGTCGATCATCTGAACTTCGACATCCGCCCAGGTGAGATCTTCGGACTCCTCGGCCCCAACGGGTCAGGGAAAACCACGACGATCAACTGCATCCTGCAGCTGCTGCGCTACGACCATGGCGAGATCGATCTGTTCGGCACCCGCATGAACGCGACGGACTACGAATCGAAGCGTCGCATCGGCATCGTTCCTCAGGACGTGGCCGTATTCGACGAACTCACCGTACGTGAAAACATCGATGCGTTCTGCGCGCTCTACGTTTCCGACCGTGCGCAGCGACACCGAATGGTCGACGATGCCATCGCGTTCGTCGGACTTGAGAAATTCGAGAAATTCCGTCCGAAGAAGCTTTCGGGCGGCCTGCTGCGCCGATTGAACATCGCCTGCGGCATTGCGCACAAACCCGAGCTCATCTTCTTGGACGAGCCGACCGTCGCCGTCGATCCCCAGAGCCGCAATTCCATCCTCGAGGGAATCCTGCGCCTGAACGCAGAAGGTGCAACCATCGTCTATACCAGCCACTACATGGAAGAAGTCGAGCAGATCTGCTCGCGCATCATGATCATGGACCATGGCACGAAGGTTGCAGAGGGAACGAGCGACGAGCTCAAGAGCATGATCGGCATGGGCGAGCGCATCAGGATCGAAGCCGCGACGCTCGAAGATGCCGCGCTCGAACGGCTGCACGGGCTCGCCTGCGTCCGCAGCGTCGCGTTCGATGAGGGCGTCGCGACCGTCGAATGCTCGTCGGGCGCCCATAACCTCGTCGACGTCCTGGCCGTGCTGGCCGATGCCGATGCGCCGTACGGACGCGTGACATCCGAGCCGCCCACGCTGAACGACGTGTTCCTCGAGATCACCGGCCGCGCCCTGCGTGACGAGGCGTAGGGGGCAGCGATGCTGACGACATTCAAATACCAGGTCATAGGAATGCTGCGGGACAAAGTGCTCATGGTCTGGTCGCTCGGATTCATAATCGTGCTCTCGCTTATCTTCATGGCCATGTTTTCGAACCTGCAAGACAGCTACGAACCCTCCGCCCAGCCGTTCGGCATCGTGCAGGACGACGCCTACGATGCGGCGCCGGGATTCGATGCGTGCATCAGAGGCATATCGGACGAGGATGCCGAAACGCGCCTCGTCGAGCCCACGTTCTTCGCGAATGCCGACGATGCGCGCACGGCGGCGAAGAACGGCGACGTCGTCGGATATATCGATGTCGAGGACGACACCCCGACCCTGCACGTGACTGCCGAAGGGAACGATTCGGTCACCATCATGGTGCTGCGCGCGGTGCTCGATGCATACGTTGAGACGCGAGCTCAGTATCGGGCCATTCTTTCAGGCGACATGACCTGGGCGATCGAGCAGGGCGTCATCGACCCGACGACGCTCGCGTCCTTCGCGCAGACGGGATCGGACGTTGATGCCGATGCATTCATGTCGTCGGTCATAGATGGGCTGGCCGGTCGCCAAGACCGCATCGCCATCGAAAAGGCGCAGGTCACGCATCAGGAGGTCGATGCGTCTGTGCGATACTACTTTTCCCTGCTCGCCTTCGCCTGCGGCATGGGCATGACCTTCTCGATGATCGCCATCAGAAACCTGTGCGCCAATACATCCGCGCTCGGCGCTCGGCAGACCATGGCGGGCATGCCTCGTTGGAAGATGCTCGTATCCTGCCTTGCCGCTTCATGGGCCTGCATCATGGGATGCCTGCTTGCGGCATTTCTGTTCCTGAAATTCTTCGTCGGGGTCGATTTCGGTTCGCGTCAGGTGCTTTGCATCGTCGTTCTGGGAGTATCGAGCCTCATGTCATGCGCAGCCGGTGCCGTCTTCGGCACGATGCGCACTATGACGACCGGCATGATTTCAGGAATCACCTGCCTGCTTTCGCTGTTCACAGGGCTCTACGGCACGGCGGCGCAGAAACTCGCCGATTTCGTCGAAGCCACGGTCCCGGTGCTGTCCTGGGCGAATCCGTTATGGGAATCGACCCATGGATTCTTCAGCCTGCTGTATTACGACACGCTGGGCCCCTTCGCCCAGAATTGCGCCGCCATGCTCGGCATGGCCGCGATCTTCATGATCATCGCGCTGGCTCGCATGAGGAGGATGAGCTATGAGCATCTTTAGAACCGCTCTGCGGATCGTGGCCGCGCATAGAGCCTACGTGCTGGTCTATCTGATCCTGTTGAGCATGCTCGGCCTGTTCATGGGCCTTGCGAACGGCGTATCGAATTCCGAGACCGTTACAGATCCGAAGCCCGTCGTCGCGGTCGTGGATCGAGATGGCAGCCAGCTGTCGCATGCGGTCGCCGACTACCTTTCGACGGTCGGCGAAATGACCGAGATCGACGATAGCGCCCGCGCGCTGCAGGATGCCGCAGCCGAAGACCGCATCCAATACGTCCTTGTCATCCCTGAAGGATTCCAGCACGACTTCGAAGAAGCGGTCGCATCCGGCACGGATGCGCCCAGCCTCGATTCCGTCGTCAGCTATCGTTCGGGCGCGGCCATGCTCATGAATACGCGCACGGCCTCGTTCTTGGACCAGGTCTATACGTATCTGGGAACGACGGCGCACGATGTGGAGGAAGCCGTGACGCTCGCGGACGATACGATGGCCGACCGCGCCGAGACCGAGCTCATACCCGCCGACACCACGCCCCTTTCGAACAGCCTGACCATCTACCTGCAGTTTTCAACCTATCCTTTGTTCGCGTTCATCGTAGTCGCCATTTCGATGTTCATGGATAAGCTCAATCGCCGCGCGATTCGCGGGCGTACGCTCGGGTCGCCCGTCCCAAGCTTTTCCCGAAGCACGCAGATCTTTTCGGCCTGTCTGCTCATCGGTTTGATCGGATGGTTCTGGATCTGCCTGCTCGGACTTGCCGTATTCGGAGGCGACATGGAGGCCTCGTCCTGGCCGCTGCTTGCCGTCGCCGGCGCCGCGATGCTCGCGTATGCGCTCTGCGCCGTTGCGATAGGGTTCCTGCTCGGCCAAGCCGGGCTTAAGGACAACGCGGTCAACGCCGTGGCCAATATCCTCGGCATGGTGCTCTCGTTTCTGGGCGGCGCCTGGATCTCTCTCGAATTCATGCCCGACGCCGTCGTCAAAATCGCCCATTTCACGCCATCGTATTGGACGAACAGCATGATCACAGGCGCGGCGCATGCGGATTCCGCTTCGATGCAGACGATCGCTCCCCTCATGGGAGACTGCGGAATCGCCCTGCTGTTCGCGCTCGCGATCTTCCTTGTGGCCGTCGCGATAGGGCGGGCACGCAACGCGAACGCGTGATGGGAGAAAATGGCTCGAGACATGCATGGTCGGGCCACGTGGTTCGGTAAGTATGAGTTCGACTCGACCCGATCGCTTCCCGTCCCGCACCCGATTCCCAAATGTAGGATGGGAGGCGGTCCGCGCATCGGGCAAAACTACACGACCAGCAGTTTGTGCGGCCACCCCTCCTAACATCCATCTGACATGACACTATGAATTGCATGGTATACGCATGTATAATGCATGCATGATAGCCAGGAGAACGGAGTGCGGGATGCCAGCCTTGCAGGTAAGGGAATTCCCCGAAGATTTGTACAAAAAACTGAAAGCGACCGCGGCACACGAACACCGCAGCATCGCTCAGCAGACCATCATGTGTGTAGAACGAGTGCTGCGGGATCATGGCGAAGAAGAGATTCAGGGCAGCGGCGAGATGCATCGGCATCGCGTCACGCCCCATTCCCCTTATCAACAGGACGAATCCCTTCAGAAACGAGAGGCGCGCATCGCGAAACGACAAGAGATCTTCCGAAGAATAGATGCCCTTCCGAAGCTCGACCTTCCAAACGGCGCGCTCGGTCCCGTCGATATCATCCGAGGTATGCGCGAAGAACGCGACGCACAGATTCTTGGTACATCCTTGAATCAGGTCGTTTCATCGACGGAAGAGGAACGTGCATGATCGTCCTTGATGCCAGCGCAGGCGCGCAGATCGTTTTTGGTTCTAGGGAAGGCGATGCGCTTCGTGAGTTCATGCTTGAAGGAGAGAAATCCATTGCGCCCGACCTCGTGCGTTCAGAGCTCGCAAACGTCTTCTGGAAATACCATCAAGCAGGCATTTTGGAAAGAAAGGACGCCCAGGTTCGATTAAGCGAAGCGATTTCGCTCATCGACGAGATCCATCCCTCGGATGACCTCGTCGTCGAAGCCTTCAATGAAGCCGTCCGCCTGAACCATTCTGCTTATGACATGTTGTATCTGGTTCTTGCCCGGCGAACGGGATCGACGCTTTTCACGCTTGACAAGGAACTCCAGGAAGCCTGCCTAGAAACGGGAGTCGACTGCGTGACATCGACGAGGCTTTAACGCCTACGAGCTTTTCTTGAACGTATAGACGTATTCGACAGTGCCTTCTCGCTGAATGCCGGGATCGGATTCGAGAAAGCCGCCGGCGATCCCTGCCTCCGCCGCAGCAATATCGAAATGGCATGCAGCGATGCCCAAATCGATCTTCTGCACATCGCCGGTCGTCTCCCTCTCGAACCCTTTGCTTCTGGCCTCGAAGAAATGCACCTGGTCGCCATCGACCACGAGACGCCACGGCTGCGCGTTTCGCGCCGACGGCGCACACCGGACCGCCTCAAGCGGGATGCTCCACATCCCCGCTTCAGACTCGCTCAAGGGATGCGCGAAGTCTCCCGTAAAGAACAGTTTCTCGGATGCATGACGCGTGTCCGCCTTAACCGCCGCGCGCATTGCCTTCTCGCGAAGGGAACGTTTGCGCGCCGGGCGGCCCAGCGGGCTTACGCAGGGCATGAACTCGCCCTCCCCGACGTTCATGGCGCGCTCGAATGCAGGACGATCAAGCGTGCCGGCAAGACATACGGTCCCTAATCCGAGCGAGTGCGCCTGCAGCATGAATTTCTCGAAAGAATAGCCGAATGCCAGTTCGGCACGCGATTTGCGGGCAACTTTCGCGCAAACGTAGTAGTCCGCACCGGAGATGACCTTGCTCGTAAGGCCGTGCTCCTCGGCATCGAGCACGTCGAACGTCACTTCGATTCCGAACGGATTCGGAACATCGGCCAGGAATTCACGCATCGCCGCGAGCATTTCCGGGTCGAGCCCCTCGCCATCGAACGTCCTGACGCTCCTACGCTGCTTCATGTCCTGCAGATTCATGCCGATTTCCTTTCGATATATACGCACGCATGCGTCATGCCACGTCGCATCGGATTCGTTGCATGCGAGATCGATGGCTCAACCATGGCGACCAACGGCAATTCCCCGATCGCATAGAGTTTTCGCCTTGCCCTCTTATACAGCTCAGCCGAAAAGCCCTTGGGATGCTCCCCTGAGAATACAACCTCGGTCAACAATAAAAAAGCCGAGGTTCGAACGAACCCCGGCTTTCGTATTCGGATGGAGCCGATGAGCGGACTCGAACCGCTGACCTACGCATTACGAGTGCGTTGCTCTACCAACTGAGCCACATCGGCATCCTGCGCTTCAAGCGCGGAGCAGAATTATAGCGGAACGCATGCAGCCGCGCCATAGAAGTTTTACGCGACGCGAGCATTCCCATAAGTCATCGAATGGCTGGTCCACCAGGATTCGAACCTAGACCAAGGGCACCAAAAACCCTTGTGCTGCCATTACACCATGGACCAATAGAGAAAGAACCGATCGAACCGATGCGCGCGCATCCGCAAAGCTCGACATCCTGCGGGTTCGGGCAGATGCATCGTGGTGGGCCGTCGGGGACTCGAACCCCGGACCTTGGGATTAAAAGTCCCCTGCTCTACCAACTGAGCTAACGGCCCGATTTCGCATAAATGCAAGAGGACATTCTACCGATGCGGGCAAAACGGGTCAATGCGAAAGCATCCTCAAAATTCCTGCACAAGACTTTCAGGTGATTTTAAGGACGCCCCGCTATCATGCGGAGCATGCTCGATGAGCTTGATGGAGCGCCAAGGACGCACCGGAAGGAACGTCGAGCGAGAACCTTCACAGAGACCACCCCTCCGCCTCCGCGCGGCGCCTGCCGACTCCTCTCCTTCATCCCTGCATAGGCCGGCGTCAAACGGATGGCGTCTTCCCTCCCTGCAGTCGGATGGCGCATTCCCTGCGCGTCGCCGACGACCCTGCACAGCGGCCCGGCCACCCCGGGCCGCTTCCTTTTCCTGCCCGACGGCTTCGAGTCCCTGGGCGATTCCTCCAATGTATAGAGCCAGGTGGGCGGCATGAATGGATCCGGCATACCCGAGCGGTGATTCCGCCGGCATACAGGGCAGGGCCAAGCCCGACCCCGACGATCCTGACCGCTTCCCGCTCCTATGCAGGAATCCTTTTACGATCGGCTTCGAGCGCAGCCTTTGCCTCTTCCATCTGAACCTTCACCGCGTCATGCCCGGTACCGCCATACGTCGTGCGCGCGCGCACGATCGCGTCGATGTCCAGTGCCGAGACGATATCCTCTTCGAACAGGTCGGATGCGCCCTTCAGCTCCTCGATCGAAAGATCGGCCAGATCCTTTCCATTCTTTTCGCAATACAGCACGAGTTCGCCGACCGTTTCATGCGCCTGACGGAACGGCATCCCCTTCTTGGTCAGATAATCCGCCACATCGGTCGCCGCCGTGAACCCTTTGCTCGCACCTGCGCGCATGACGTCTTCGTGCACCGTCATCGTGGATACCATGCCTTCGACGATAACCATGCAGTCATGCAGCGTCTTCGCCGCGTCCATCGTGCCTTCCTTGCACTCCTGCAGGTCCTTGTTATAGGCCAGAGGCAGCGACTTCATCGTGACCAGAAGTCCGACCAGGTCTCCCACGACGCGGCCCATCTTCCCCCGCGTCAGCTCGGCGAAGTCCGGATTCTTCTTCTGCGGCATGATGGACGACCCGGTGGAGAACGAATCGGACAGCGTGATGAAGCCGAACTCGGTCGAAGACCAGAGCACGATCTCCTCGCAGATGCGCGAGAGGTGCATCATGGCCACGCTGCACGCATAGTCCAGGTCGAGCAGGTAATCGCGATCGGACACCGCGTCCAACGAATTAGGAATGGCGTGGTCGAAACCGAGCAGCTCGGTCGTCATCCGACGGTCGAGCGGATACGTGGTGCCCGCAAGCGCCGCCGACCCCAAGGGATTCGCGTCCGCCGCGCTATAGGCATCCATCAGGCGTTTGAAGTCACGCGTGAACATCCACGCATACGCAAGCAGGTGGTGGCTCAAAAGCACCGGCTGCGCATGCTGAAGGTGTGTATAGCCAGGCATGACGATGCCGAAGCATTCATCGGCCTTATCGAGAAACGCCCGACGAAGCTCGCAGTTGACCGCAAGCAATTCGGCTATGGCATCCTTGGCGTACAAACGTATATCGGTCGCGACCTGGTCGTTGCGGGAACGGCCGGTGTGCAGGCGCGCGCCCGCCGAACCGATATCGGAGATAAGCCGTCCCTCGACCGCCATATGGATGTCTTCATCGTTCACGTCGAATGCGAAGGCGCCTTCGTCCATCTGGCTCTTGATATGCGAAAGCCCACGCTCGATGGCCGCATAGTCCTCGTCGCTGATGACGCCTTGCGCAGCGAGCATCTTCGCATGAGCCAGCGATCCTCGAATATCCTGGTCATACATCGATGTATCCGTCGGAAGAGATGCGCCGAACTCCTGCGTGAAGGCGCTGACGCCTTTCTCGAACCTGCCTGACCAAAGAGCCATGGATGAACCTTTCTATCTTCCGGATGCGCAGAAAACCGAGCGGCATTCCGCACTTGAAGCCGCTGCGAGAGCCAAGCGGTTCGCCACGTTTGCAACCGCTGCGGAAGTCGAGCGGTTTGTCGCGCCTGGAGCCATCGAAGCAAGCCGTTAGGCCGCATGGGCGACCGCCCATGCGGCCATCAGCGAAGACTGATCGAAAGCTGCATTAATCCTGCTTGGCGCCTTGCTTCTGCGCCCAAACCGTCGTCGGAAGGCCGTGCAGGTACATGAAGCCCCGGGCCGCCGTGCGGTCGAACGTATCGGCCTCGCCGTAGCTTGCCAATCCGTAATCATAGAGGGAATACGGACTCTGGCGGCCGACGACCACGCACGATCCCTTGAAGAGCTTGACTTTGATGGTGCCGGTCACGTGCGTTTGCGTTTCTGCGCAGAATGCATCGAGCGCCTGTTTGAGCGGCGAGAACCAGAGGCCGTAGTACACGGAGGTCGCCCACTGCTGCTCGACGCCGAGTTTGAAATGCACGGTCTCGCGGTCGAGACAGAGCGATTCGAGCGCCTTATGGGCGGCGATGAGGACCGTTGCCGCAGGCACCTCGTAGCATTCACGCGACTTCACGCCGACAAGGCGATTCTCGACCATATCCAAACGGCCCACGCCATGCGTACCGGCGGCATGATCGACTTCATTGATCAGCTTGAGGAGGCTCATCTTCTCGCCGTTCAGCGAGCAGGGAACGCCGGCCTCGAACCCGATCTCGAGATATTCGGGCTCGTCGGGCGCATCGGCCGGATTGGTCGTGGTCTGCCAAATATCCTCGGGAGGCTCGTTCCAGGGGTTTTCCAGAACGCCGCACTCGATCGCGCGGCCCCACAGATTGTCGTCGATGGAATACGGGGATGCCGGAGTGACGGGCACGGGCACGCCGTTCTCCTTGGCCCAAGCCATCTCATCCTCGCGGGTATGCAGGTTCCACTCGCGCACCGGAGCCAGGATCGTCAGGTTCGGATCGAGCGCCTTGATGGATGTCTCGAAACGCACCTGGTCGTTCCCTTTTCCCGTGCAGCCATGCGCGACGAAGGCGGCTCCGTACGTATGCGCGGCTTCCACCAGGTATTTCGAAATGAGCGGACGGGAAAGCGCGGACAGCAGCGGGTAGGAGTTCTCGTACAGACCGTTCGCCGCAAGCGCTTTGGTCAAGTACTTGTCCGCATATTCCTCGCGCATGTCGATGGCTTCGGACGCGATGGCGCCCATATCGAGGGCCTTCTGCTTGATGTACTCGAGATCCTCTTCGTCTTGGCCTACGTTTCCGCAGATGGCAATGACATCAAGGCCTTTTTCGACCTGAAGCCACTTAAGGACGACGGAGGTATCGAGACCGCCGGAATAGGCGAGAACGACCTTCTGCTTTTCGGATGCGGTGGTTTCGGCAGTCATGAAAGTTCCTTTCTTCGGGTGCTTTGGCGCACGGCGATATCGGAAAACAGCAGGCGTTCGATGTGCGGCAGAAGCGATGCGAGCAGTCGATGCGCGGCTTGCGGCCATGCAAAACGCCGATGAAGCGAAGCGAGGGATGGTTTAACGGACCATACGCCCGAAGCGAGCGTATATATGAAAAAGCCCGGCGACGCCGGGTGCTGTCATACGTCCTATGGAAGAGAAAAGGGTGTTAGCACCCTATCGGACCATGCATCAGCACACGCGAGCGTCGCAGCGTGATTCGTCGGTCCTGGCGTCGGAGGGAGATCGGCATCGTGAATGCGATAGGCACGGGCGCGAACTCCTCTCGATCGATGCGCCGCACGAGACGGCTTCTTTGACGGCTTCCTTGGCGCGCGGTTACGCCTTCGGTCCAAGCGCCTGACGCATGCGGAGGGAGCATCTGTTGCACCCATGTGCATCATGTGCAGCGCTTTTTTGTATGGGTAGGTACACTAACCGTTCGACGCCGATGGAGCAAGTAAGAATTCTAATCTGGAAATTCATGCACAATTTAGCCATATCATCTCTATGTTATGCATAATCGCTGAATATCGGCTTATTTTTATGCATCTAAAAGATGTGACTGATGTTTTGATAGGCAAACGGCCTCGCGATTCGACGATCCTGAAACCGGCGAACGGCGCTTACGAGGGTCGATTTTCAGTGCAAACGATGGACGGGTCGCGCGCAGGCGTGTGAAGCATGCGGTCGTGCGGAGCGCGCAGGCTGCATGCGGTCATGCGGGTCGTGTGGGTCATGTGAGTCATGTGAGTCATGTGGGTCATGTGGGTCATGTGGGTCGTGTGAGCTGTGTACGACCGCGCGGGTCGTGAGAGTCGTGTACGGGCCACGGCCTTTGGAATGCCGGGTCGAACGTCCGGTCGTGCATGCGGTCGTGCGGGTCATGCAGGTCGTACGGCCTGCGTGGGCCCTGTGCGACCGCGCAGGCCGTACGGGCCGTGTACGGTCGTGCGTGGGTCGTGCGAGTCGCGTGCGGTCATGCGCCGAAGGCCGTAAGTCAAACCCTTTCCCAATGCCAAAAAATCGAAGCTTAGTATACCCTATAGGGGTATTTTTTCGGTACATAAGTTGTTATTACAACGAAATGACGCTTGATTAAGGGCAGTTTCGTTGTGAGTACAACAGAAACGATGCTCGGAATTCTCTAAACAGCGATTTTTTGTCATCGGCATCGAATTCGATGGTCGAAAAGGGGCTATACCCCCCCCTCTCTCTCTCCCACACACACTGAACAAACCGCCGAACATGGCAGCTCCCATCGCGCTGAACGGGCAACCGAATCTGAACTCCTGCATGAGCAGAGGCCCGACGCCCCGATCACAGCTCGACGCGAACGAAGTTCTCTTTCCCGACGCCGCAGATAGGACAGACGAAATCATCGGGAAGCTCATCGATTTCGACGATGTACCCGCACACCTGGCACTGCCATCCATAACGAGGAGTCGAACCCGACCCGACGCCCGCATCGCTCGGCTGAGAGGCATCGGACCCGTTCGCATCGTCCGCAATATCAGGCGCTTCGTACGACGAGGCCTTCGGAGGTGTCTTTCCACCTTTGACCTGGTGATAATATGCATATGTCATCGGTTCCTCAGTCGATAGGACATCCGCCTCCTCGACCTCGCCGACGATCAGCATATGCGACCCGACATCCTCGGAAGACAGCACGCGCACGCCCATATGGGACACGACATGTTCGGCCACATACGGAACGCCCGCCTCGTCTATACGGATTTCGGTATCGGAGAATTTATCGGTGTCGGCGCTCGAGCGGAATCCAAAACGCCCGATGAGCTCCATAGGAGCGGACTCTGCAAGCACCGAAGCTTCGAAACGGCCGGACGAAAGCACGACGCCCGTCGTGAAGTTATCCTTGTTGATCGCAACGATCACACGTGCGGGCTTCGATGTGACCTGCGTTAACGTATTGACGATGCATCCCGCTTTCGTGTCTTCATCCTGTGCGGCAATCACATACACGCCGCAGCTCATAGCGCGGAACGACTTTGCATCCAACATTGGTCCCCCTTCGATCGGAATCGCACGAACCCAACGCCTATCATACGAGCTTGTGCGAATTTTCGCGCGCAAGAATCGATCGGGGGATGGACCGATGGAGCAGACCATGCGTTCCGCCACGAAGGCAGCCGCTTCGCGCAGCGTTCTCGCAGCTCTCTCGCAGCTGCCCCGCACAGCCATCTCTCGCAGCTATCTCACGCAGCTCTCACGCAACTGTCACGCAGCCCCCTCGCGCAGCGTTCCCGCAGTTCTCTCGCAACCGCAGCGCAGCCGTCTTGCCCTATAATCAACGCTTGCCTTCGTAGGGCGCCCGTCGCAACGACGCCGTTCGAGGCCGTCCACCGCATCGCGGCAGCAATGCTGTGCGCCGGGCTGCCACGGCAGCCAACGCTCGCATGCGCTTGCCTCGATGCCCAACGGCAACGCATGCGGTCCGACCCGTCCGGCACCGTCCTTCGATTCGCTCGTCGCACGCCACCGACCGTTAGGCCTCCATGGACCCGATCACGCTCATCATAGTCTGCCCGCTCGTATTCCTCGCGGGCGTCGTCGATGCCATCGCTGGCGGCGGGGGACTCGTCTCGCTCACCGCGTACCTGCTCGCAGGCTTGCCCGCCCACACGGCGATCGCCACGAACAAGCTCTCGAGCACGGTCGGCACGGCGGCTGCGACATTTCGCTTCATGCGCGGAGGCTTCGTCAAGCTGAAACCGGCGATTCCCGCCGTCATCGGCGCGCTCGCCGGCTCGGCCATCGGAGCGCGCCTGGCGCTGCTCACGCCCGACGGCATCTTCCAAATCGTCCTCATCGTATCGCTGCCCCTTGTGGCCATCGCGGTCCTGCGCAAGCCTGACCTAGGAGCATCCAAGGCCGAAGACGTACCGTTGCATCGCCGCCTCGCCGTCATCCTGGCTATTTCGCTCACCGTCGGCGTTTACGACGGCTTCTACGGGCCCGGAACGGGAACGTTCATGCTGCTTGCATTCGTCGTGTTCGGAAAGCTCGGAATCAAAGAAGCATCGGGAGAGACTAAAATCGCGAACCTGGCGTCGAACGTCGCCGCGCTCATCACGTTCCTGCATGCCGGCGTCGTCTGGATCGGGCTCGGACTTATCGCCGCGGCATTCAGCATCATCGGCAACTACATCGGAGCCGGCCTGGTCCTGAAGGGCGGCACGAAGATCGTGCGGCCCATCATCATCGTCGTCATCTCGCTGCTCTTCATCAAGGTCATCGCCGACCTCGTGATGTAGATCCCGGTATTACAGCACGTGCCCGAGCAGGAAGCCGAAGATCACGCCGATCACGCCGATGCCCGCGGTCACGCATGAGATGAAGACGTCATGCTGATGGTCTTCCCTGCGATAGCGTTCCGCACGTTCGATGTCGGCGATCTCCGCATCGATCATGGCGATATAGGAATACCCGCGTCCCAGCACCTCGACGACAAGCGGATTGCCGTCCCGATATGCAGCACCGACATATCCAAGCTGGTCAAGGCGTCGCATAGATGCGCCGGCCGCCGTGTCGCGCTTCACGAAGGCAAGCGGGCTCTTCTTTTCCTCGGCCCTGTTCGCCGTCTCGATCTGAATCAAGCGACGCAGCACCTTCTCGTCGTATTCGCTCAGCCTGTCTTCCATCGTCAGCGCATCTCCTCGTATCCGCCGTCATCGGCGGCGGCCCATCCCGAATCGTGAATCAGTCGGCAGTATATCGCACGCAGAGAGGATTTCGCCATTTCGTGCCGCAGCGCTCCGCCCTTAGGCGATGCCCGCCGCCTCGAGCGATCCAGTCTCCAGCAGCCGCAGCAGATCCGCTTCGGAAAGCACCGGAACGCCCAGCGCAACGGCCTTGTCGTACTTGCTGCCGGCGGCTTCGCCCGCGATCACGTACCCCGTCTTCTTCGACACGCTGCCCGACACCTTGGCGCCCATGGCTTTCAGCCGCGAGCCCGCCTCATCGCGCGTCATGCCGCTTTCGACGAGCGACCCCGTCAGCACGAACGTGATGCCCGCAAGCGTCTGGGGCACGTCCTCGCCCTCTGTCCGCACGTCTTCCATGCGGACGCCGAGCACCCCCAGCCGATGGATGACTTCGCGGTTGTCGGGCGTCTCCAAGAACGCGCGGATGCTCTTGGCGATGATGCCTCCGACGCCGTCGATGGCCGCCAGGTCTTCCTCGGATGCCTGCATGAGCGCGTCCATCGAAGGATACGCGGCGGCGATCTGCGCGCCCGTGGTCTTGCCGACATGACGAATGCCCAGGCCGAACAGCACGCGTCCGAACGGTCGCGCCTTGGATGCCTCGATCGACGCAACCAGCTTGGCGGCGATGGTCGATCCCAGATGAACGGGTTCGCCCTCCTTGTTGATGCGCCCCGTCTCAAGCGTGGCCAGGTCGTATTCCGAAAGGTTGTAGTAATCCGCAACGTCGGTCAAGCGCCCCGATTCCACCAGGCGCGCGACGATCTCCTCGCCCATGCCGTCGATGTCCATGGCGCCGCGGCTCGCCCAATGGATGAGGCGTTCCGTCGCCTGAGCAGGACAGTCGATGGAAACGCACCGGAACGCAGCCTCTCCGTCCTCGCGCACGAGCGGGCTTCCGCAGCTCGGACACATCGCAGGCATTTCCCAAGGAATCGCGCCTTCCGGACGCAGCGAAAGCACCGGGCCCAGAACCTCGGGAATCACGTCCCCGGCCTTGCGCACGATGATCGTGTCGCCGACGCGCACGTCTTTGCGGTGCACCTCGTCGAGGTTATGCAGCGTCGCACGCGCAACTACGGAACCGTCCACGCGCACCGGATCGAGCTCGGCCACCGGCGTGATGGCTCCTGTGCGTCCGACCTGGACCGATATGTCGCGCAGCACCGTAGTCTTCTCTTCGGGCGGGAACTTGTAGGCGATGGCCCACCGCGGCGCGCGGGCCGTGAAGCCCATCTCGCGCTGGATCGCGAACGAGTCCACCTTCACCACCACGCCGTCGATGCCGTACGGAAGCGAGTCGCGCCGGTCGGCCACCTCTTCGCAGAAGCGATGCACCTCTTCGGGCGTGTCGCAGCGCTTGACGTCGGGATTCACGTGGAAACCGCAGTCGCCGAGCCATTTCAGCAGATCCCACTGCGATTCGGCGCGCACCGGAGCGTCGTCGGCGATGGCGTATAGGAACGTGGAGAGGTCGCGCCCTTGCGTGACGGTCGGATCCTTCTGGCGAAGCGAACCGGCGGCGGCGTTGCGCGGATTGGCGAACCCTTGCCTGCCCTGCGCGGCTGCGGCCGCGTTCAGCGACTCGAAGCTCCGTTTCGGCATGTAGACCTCGCCGCGGACCTCGATGCTCGCATCGGGATCGACAAGTCCCTCGATGCCCGCATCGCGCAGGCGCAACGGTATGTCGCGCACCGTGCGCATATTGACGGTGACATCTTCGCCCGTGGTGCCGTCGCCGCGCGTCGCAGCCTTCGTCAGCACGCCCGCCTCGTACGTGAGCGCGATGGACGAGCCGTCGATCTTAAGCTCGCAGCAGAACGGCACCGGATGCCCGATGGCTTCCACGGTGCGCGCGAGCCATTCGTCGAGCTCTTCCAAGCCCATGGCGTTGTCCAGCGAATACATGCGCACCGCATGGCGCACGGGCGAGAACTGCTCGCCCACGTACCCGCCGACGCGCTGCGTCGGGCTGGTCGGATCGATGAGCTCAGGATGGGCTTGCTCGAGTTCGCGCAGTTCGCGCATCAGCGAATCGAACGCCGCATCGGAGATTTCCGGCGCATCCTTCGCGTAATAGAGATACGTGTGGTGCTCGATTTCCTTGCGAAGCGCCCGAACGCGCGCACGGGTCCCGTCGGCGTCCAGAGCCTGGCCGTCCGACCCGAAAAGGCTGTCCTGATCCATGATTGAAGAAATCCTCCGTTTGAGGGCTACCAGAGCCGGTTGGTGTGATCGATGCCGATAGGCAGGCTGAACGCGACGAGCGAGATTCCGTAGACGATGCCGACGAGCCCGATGATGAGCCCCAAGCTGCCAGGCCAGATGCACATGGCTCCGCCCAGAACGATCTCGAAGACGCCCGACGCGAGCTCGACGACGCACATGATGCCGCCGAAAGAACGAAGCTGCACGCCGACGAACATCTGCACCAGGCCGAATACGACGAGCCCGAGGCCGACGATCCACGCGGCGATCGTCACGCCGATGAGCGGATGCGCGCAGAGCACGATGCCGAAAACGAGCACCGCAATGGTCGTGAACAGGGATATCCCGCCTTTTTCCTGCAGCGTTCCCCGCACGCGCAGATACGAGACGAGCATGACGGCGCCGACGAACAGGAACCCGACGCCCGCCGCGTACGACAGGCCCGCCAAGAACGTTTCCGGATTGAGAACGCTCGCGATGCCGAGCAGGACCAAGACGATGCCCGAGATGAGAAGCGGTGCGTTCACGGGCCCGCCGCTGCGCCCCGGCAGGAACTCGTCGCGAGAATCCAGAAGCGTGACTTTGATATCGCTCATGACGTTCTCCTCATGAATCGGCCCGCAGCCTGCGGCAAGCGGTCGAGCACATCTTCGGCCGTCGGCCCGAAGGCCAGGCCTTCTCCCGCCATCCGTCCCGCGCACGCATGGATGTGCGCGCCGAGCACGGCCGCTTCGAGCGGCATCATGCCGTACGCAAGCAAAGATCCGACGACGCCGGCAAGCACATCTCCGGTGCCCGCCTTCGCAAGCGCCCAGGTGCCCGCATCCACGATATAGGTCGAACCCTCGGGCGTCGAAATCCAGACATCGGATCCCTTCAGCATGCAGATCGTCGAAGTCGCTTCGGCGATGGCCTGGGAAAGCGCCACGGGCGCGAGATCCCCGTCTAGACGCATCACCTGGGCGATGCGCGCCGCCTCGCCCAGATGCGGCGTGATGACGGCGGTCGTGCGGCCGGTGCGCTTTTCGAGCAGCGCACGCACGTCGCCCGATCCCATGGCATCCAAGGCGCCGCCGTCCAGAAGCACCGGACAGTCGGAACGTTCCAGCACGCGTGCGATGCTCTCGGGCGAACATGCCGCGGCGGGCCTTTCGGAAACCGAAGGGACCCCTTGGGCGCACGCACGGCTCAGCTCGCGCAAGAGGCCGTCGCGCGCCGTCGAAGAGGGAAATCCGCATCCGACGACCACCGCGCGCGGGCGACGCGGCCCATCCTCATGCCGTGCCTCGGCGAACGACGCATGGTCGCGCACCACGATCGAGGGGCTCTGCGCCCGCAGGGCCGCCCGCGCCCTCGATGTCGTGTACGCGATAACGTATCCGCAAGCCAGCTTATTGGCGGCACAGGAGGAAAGCACCGCCGCGCCAGGATAGTCCTTGCTTCCGACATACAGCTCGCACACGCCGCGCGAATACTTATGGGCATCGGCAGGTATCCGAGGCACGAGGTCGGCCACCGCTTCGGGCGGCACCACGCAGGAACTCCCGCGCGCAGGACGGATGTCGTCTAGCAACGTCACGCCCGATCACATCCTTCGATGGCTTCCGCGGTTTCCGAGCCGAGCTCGTCAAGCATGCTGCGCGCTTCCTTGAATCGGCTTGCGAGCTCGGCCTTCACATCGCGCCGACGTTCCTTGTCCTCTTCCGCCGCCTTCGTGATGGCGACCGCGTTCGCGACGACGACCGCATGCGTGTATGAAATCGAAAGGGGGATATCCGTGATTCCCTGCTCCCGGGCGAGCTCGGCCGCCCGCCCATGCAGCACCGCGACGGGCTTGCCGCGCCGGTCGTGCGAGACCTCGACGTCCTTCATGCCGATGCCGCAGGCCAGAATGCCTGTTCCAAGCGCCTTGCACACCGCTTCCTTCGCCGCGAAGCGGGCGGCGAACCGCGCGGCGGCATTGCCCTTGGATTCGCAATACGCACGCTCCTCGTCGGTGAAGACCTTCGAGACGAACGACGACGTGCGCGCAAGCACACGCTCCATGCGCTCGATTTCGACGATATCGACCCCAAGTCCGACCGGCATGCCGCGCCCCTATTCGACCGTGACCGATTTGGCCAGGTTGCGAGGCTGATCAACGTCGCAGCCACGTTTGATGGCGATAGCGCGGGCGAAGAGCTGCAGCGGCACGCTGACCGTGACGGCGCTGAAGCAGTCGCGCACCTTCGGCACATAGATCACATAATCGGCGTGTTCCTTGATGTCCTCGTCGCCTTCGGTGGCCACGACGACGATGCGCGCGCCGCGGGCCTTGCATTCCTGGATATTGGAAACCACCTTGTCGTACGTAGGGCTCTGCGTCGCCACCGCGATGACGGGGAACCCCTCGTCGAGCAGGGCGATCGGCCCATGCTTCATCTCGCCGGCGGCATAGGCCTCCGCGTGCAGGTAGCTGACCTCCTTGAGCTTGAGGGCGCCTTCGTAGCAGATCGTGGCTCCGATGCCGCGCCCGACGAACAGGGCGCTCGTCGCGTCCTTGCAGGCCTCGGCCGCCTCGTCGATGGGCGCGAGGTCGGACAGGATCTCTTCCACCTGCAGCGCCGTGTCGGCGAGCTCGCGGAAGAGCATGCGGATCTGCTTGGTCGTCAGAAGACCGCGCACCTGGCCGAGCAGCATGGACAGGAGCGTCAGCGCGACGACCTGGCCGAGGAAGCTCTTGGTGGCGGCCACGGCGATTTCCTTGTTCGCCTTGATGTAGATGACGCCGTCGCTTTCGCGGGCGATCGGGCTGCCCACGACGTTCGTGATGCCGAACACCTTCGCGCCGCGGATGCGCGCGTCGCGGATGGCGGCGAGCGTATCGGCCGTCTCGCCGGACTGGGATACGGCCACGACCAGCGTGGACGGCGTGACGATCGGGTTGCGGTAGCGGAATTCGCTCGCCACCTCGACTTCGCACGGAATGCGGCTCCAGCCTTCTATCAGATTCTTCGCGACGAGGCCGGCATGGTAGCTGGTGCCGCATGCGATGATGTAGACGCGATCGATGGCCGCGAGCTCTTCGAAATTGAGCGTGAGCTCGTCGAACTTCAGATGGCCGTTCACCATGCGCCCCGCAAGGGTGTCGCGGATGGTGCGCGGCTGCTCGAAGATCTCCTTCATCATGAAGTCGGGGTACCCGCCGCGCTCGGCGGCCGAGATATCCCAGTCGACATGCATGACCTCGGGTTCGATCGCCTCGCCGTCGAAGTCGCGATAGGAGATTGAAACCTCTCCGTCCACGCAGGCCATGCGCGCGAAGGTATCGTTCTCCAAGACGACGGCATCGCGCGTCTCGTCCACGATGGCCACGATATCGCTCGCCACGATCGCGCCCGTCTCGCCGGCGCCGATGATGACCGGAGAATCCTTGCGCGCGGCCACGATGACGCCGGGCTCGAACGTGCAGGTGACGGCCAGGCCGTACGCGCCGACGAGCCTGCGAGCGGCCATGCGCACGGCATCGAGCAGATCGCCTTCGTATGCCTCCTCGATCAGGTGCGCGATGACCTCGGTGTCGGTGTCGCTTCTGAACTCGTGCCCGCGCCCGGCAAGCTCTTCCTTCAGCGCGGCGAAGTTTTCGATGATGCCGTTATGGACGACGGCGAAGCGTCCCGAGCAGTCGGTATGGGGATGCGCGTTGCGCTCGCTCGGGCGGCCGTGGGTCGCCCAGCGCGTATGCCCGATGCCGCAGGTGCCTTCGATATGCTCGGACGCGACGATGGCTTCAAGGCCGGATACCTTCCCCACCTTGCGCCTGACCACGAGACCCGCATCCGTCTGCACCGCGATGCCTGCGGAATCGTAGCCGCGGTATTCCATGCGCTTCAGGCCGTCGATCAGGATATCTGTGGCCTGCGAGGTGCCGGTGTATCCAACGATGCCGCACATCTTACGGTTCCTCCTTCAGGCGCCTCCGCGATCGCGGACGCGCTCGGATCAATACGCCCCGATGGGCTCGATGCGAGAAGCGACGACGTGCGTCGGCGCACGGCCTCGTGAAAGCCGGCTCGCATGCGTTTCGGTCGATAGGATATTGTAACGCCGAAGACGGGCGCCCATCTGCCCGTCTGAAAACATCCTGAATCACGCCAGACCCGAGAGAAGCGGGGTCGCCGGACCCTTCGAAAGGACCGTCAGGCGGCGCGTCGCACGCGACAGGGCGACATAGAGGCAGCGGCGCGCGATATCGTCGTCGGGCGGATAGGCCGAAGACGATGCGTCGGGGATGACGACGTGGTCGAATTCGAGCCCCTTCGCAAGGGAGACCTCGAGCGCGACCATGCCGGATTCGGGAAGGGGCTCGTCGCCGCGCATGACGCGAGGCGCGTCCTCGCCCAGGATGCGCTCGATACGCTTCAGCTCCTGCTTCGACCGGGCCACGAGCGCCACGAGCCCGTCGCCCGACCGCGCATCGCGAACCGCTTCGCAAAGGGCCTGCGCATACGCTTCATCGGATGCCGCCTCCACGAACGCGGGCGCCATGCCTTCGGGCTGCACGGAATTGACCTCGATGCGCGCGTCTGCATCCAGAAGACCTGCGAACAGGGCCGTGATCTCGGGAGACGAGCGATAGCTCGTCATGAGCCGGCATTCATCCGCCGACCCGAACGCACGCGTGAACAGGCGGCGGATCTCGCCGTAGGTCGCGGTATGCGCGACGACGGCCTGATTCTCGTCGCCCAGCAGCATGAAGTGCGCCGAGCGGAAGTACCGCGCCAACACTGCGAGCTGGGCCGATGTATAGTCCTGCACCTCGTCCACCATGACGTAGCGCGCCCAAGGATCCCCCATGCCCGTGATGGCCGTCTTAAGGTAGAGCCATTCCGCCGTGGTCAGATTATCGCGGCCGATCAGGCGGCGCGCGACGCGGTCCACGTTGAGCCATCCGAAGGTCTCGAGCGTCTTGAAGGCATCGGCATGCAGGTCGTCCAGGTAGATGCGGATGCGCGATGCCGTTTCCTCGTCGGACAAAGGGTCGCCGTATTCGTTGAACAGGCGGCGCTGCTCGCCTTCGTCGAGCCCGAGCATCTCGTCTTCCGCCCATTCGGTATGGGCCGCCTGCTTCACGCGGTTGGTCAAGCGATCGAAAAGCTCTTCCTCGACCGCAGCGAACAGACGCGGACCCGCGGGTATGCGCCCGAATTTATCGAAGACGCCCTGGATCTGGGCAGCCGTGAGCACCGCGCGTCCGGTGCGAAGCACGACGGGACGGAAGTCGCCGACCTCGAAGCGGAACCCGTCGAGCATTTCATCGATGCGCGCAAGGTCGTCCGCGGACAGCTCGTCGGCACGCATGCCGCGATCGGTCGCGCCGAGGGATCGCGCGAACCGCGCCCAGGTCGTCGAATGCGGATTGCTCTCGCCCATCTGGGGAAGCACGTCGTCGATATAGCGCCTGAACACCGGGTTCGGCGTGAAGAGATGCACATCGGACGGATCGAGCGTCTCCCGTTCGCGGTAGAACAGATAGGCGATGCGCTGCATCAGCACCGACGTCTTGCCGGATCCCGCAATGCCGTCGACCAACAGCACCGGTACGTCTTCATGGCGGATGACCTCGTTCTGCTCCTTCTGGATCGTGGCCGTGATGGCCTGCATCCGAGCGGACCGGTGCTTCTTGAGGGAAGCGAGCAGCAAAGGATCCTCGATCGCGACCGACGTGTCGAAGTACGCGTTCAGACGGTCGGCCTCGATATCGAATTGGCGACGGTTCTCCAAATCGACGACGATGGTGCGCCCGTTCGCCTCATACGAGGTCCGCCCCATGTCGCGGTTGTAATACGTCTCCGCGACCGGAGACCGCCAATCGATGACGAAATGCCGCCGGTTCTCGTCGGTCATGCCCGTCGATCCGATATAGATGTCCTTGACCGGGTCGGTCGGCTTGAACCGAAGCTCGACCTTGGCGAAGTACGGCTGCGCAAGGAGCTGGCGCGCGCGGGAGAGGTTTTCGGAAGCCACGCGGGCCGCGGCGTTGTATTCGTCGATGACCTGGTTCATTCCCTCGAGTTCCACCTGAGCTTCGAAGGAATGGTCCAGATCGGCCGTGTCGAGGCCGAGATCGTCGCTCATCGAGCTCTTATCCGCCGCAGCGGCGCGCATGATGTTCGCAAGCTTCGCGACCTGCGCATCCTCTATGCGCTTGAGCTTCGCATGCGTCTCGCTCAGATGCTCCTGCTCTTTGACGAAGATCGGATCCGCAGCGCTTCCCGGTGCGTTCATTCCGCATCTTCTTCCGAGAGCTTCGCCGCCACGATCTGGCTGATCTTGTCCACATCGAAGAACACGTCGCCCTCGTCGATGATGTCCTTCAGCATGACGCCGTCGACGTAGTCCTCGATGACGCGGTCGAGGCCGATCCAGAACTTCACCGAAGCGCAGTCGGCGATGCGCGCGCAATCGAAGGTCACGCCGTCGCATGACGACACGGGAAGGATGTTCCCCTCGGCCGCGCGCAGGATGTCGCCCGCACGGATCGCGGCGGACGGCTCGGCGAGCACGTAGCCGCCTCCCTTCCCGCGCACGCTTTTGAGCAGGCCTGACCTGACCAGTGGACGGGCGAGCTGCTCGAGGTACTTCATCGAGATGCCTTCGCGTTGGGCCACGGCGCGCAGAGAAAGGGGCGTTCCCTCTTTCTCGAAATGGTGAGCGACGTCCGCCATGAGACGCATGGCATAGCGCCCTTTCGTCGTGACAAGCATCCTCGCTCCTTCGATCGAAACGCACCTAGATGCGTAGCAATTGTGTTTCGGTCGTGCGCGACGCGGGTTTTCCCGCCTTTTGCGCGCTGTCCATATTGACATATGGAGCCGTCCGTTTATTTTAATCATATAATTTTTATAGGAATTAAAGCTCTCCGGAAAGGCTTTCCCATGGCGCAACCGCTTCTCAAGATCAACGACCTGTTCGCATCGGTCGACGACAAGCTCATCCTGAAGAACGTCAACCTCGAGCTCGCCGCCGGTGAGACCCATGTCCTCATGGGCCCCAACGGCACGGGCAAGTCGACGTTCGGCCACGTGGTCATGGGCGATCCCGTCTACACCGTCAATGGCGGCTCGATCGAATTCGATGGCCAAGACATCACCGGCCTCTCCCCCGACAAACGCTCCCGCGCCGGGCTCTTCCTGAGCTTCCAGGCTCCGGTCGAGATTCCCGGCGTACCCCTGTCCAGCTTCCTGCGCGCATCCGTCGCGGGCCGAGAAGGCGCCGACCTCAAGGGCAAGCAGTTCCGCAAGCTCCTGAAAGACCTCTGCGAAGAGCTCGACATGGATCCGGCCTGGCTCGATCGCGAGCTCGGCGTCGGCTTCTCCGGCGGCGAGAAGAAGAAGGTCGAGATGCTCCAGCTCCTGCTCCTTCAGCCTAAGCTCGCCATCCTCGACGAAACCGACTCCGGCCTCGACGTCGATGCCCTCGGCGTCGTGTCCCGCGGCATGGAGGCCTACCGCCGCCGCTGCAACGGCACGCTGATGGTCATCACCCACAACACGCGCATCCTCGAACACCTGAGCATCGACCGCGTCCACGTCATGATGGGCGGGCATATGATCGCCGAAGGCGATGCGAGCATGGTCCAGTCCATCGACGAGAACGGCTTCGAGCAGTTCGCCGCCGCCGAAGCGGAAGCCGCATCCCATGACGAAGAGCTCCTGGCCGCGCTCATCGAGCGCGCCGCGGCGGACGCCGAATAGGAGGCTTCCCCATGCCTAAGAAACGCACCGAGGTCGCCGACATCGACCGTTCGATGTACGATTTCCGCTACGAAGAGAAGGATTTCGAACGCGTCGACGCCGGCCTGACCCCTGAAATCGTCGAAGAGATCTCGAGCCGCAAGGACGAGCCGCAGTGGATGCTCGACTTCCGCCTGAAGTCCCTCGAAACCTACCATCGCATGGCGACCCCCGACTGGGGTCCGTCGATCGCCGGGCTCGACATGGACAACATCGTCACCTACGTCAAGCCCAACACCGACCAGAAAAGCGACTGGGAAAGCCTTCCCGACGACGTGAAGAACACGTTCGACCGCCTGGGCATCCCTCAAGCCGAACGCGCCTACCTCGCGGGCGTCGGCGCCCAGTACGACTCCGAGCTCGTCTATCACAGCGTGCAGGAATCCGCCGCCCAAATGGGCATCGTGTACTCCGGCATCGAAGAGGCCCTGCACGAGCCCGAATGGGAGAAGCTCATCCACGAGAAGTTCATGACGCTCATCCCGCCCACCGACCACAAGTTCGCCGCGCTCCATGGCGCCGTATGGTCGGGAGGATCGTTCGTCTACGTCCCGAAGGGCACGCGCCTTGACTTCCCGCTGCAGTCGTACTTCCGTCTGAACGCCAAGGGCGCAGGCCAGTTCGAGCATACGCTCATCATCGTGGAAGATGACGCCGACCTGCACTTCATCGAGGGGTGCTCGGCGCCGAAGTACAACGTGGCCAACCTCCACGCCGGCGCGGTCGAGCTCTTCATCGGCAAGGGTGCCCACCTGCGCTATTCGACGATCGAGAACTGGTCGAAGAACATGTACAACCTCAACACCAAACGCGCCCGCTGCGACGAGGGCGGCTCGGTGGAATGGATATCCGGGTCGTTCGGCAGCCACGTGGGCTACCTGTATCCGATGTCCATCCTCGCAGGACGCAAGAGCCGCTGCACCTTCACCGGCATCACCTTCGCCGGCCAGGGACAGAACCTCGACACCGGCTGCAAGGTCGTGCTCGCGGCCCCCGAGACCTCGGCGGCCATCGAGACGAAGTCCATCTCCAAGGGCGGCGGCGTATCCACGTTCCGCAGCTCGGTGGTGGCCGCGCCGAACGCGACCGATTCCGCAGCCAGCGTCTCCTGCCAGTCGCTCATGCTCGACGACGTCTCCCGATCCGACACCATCCCCGCGATGGACGTCCGCTGCAAGAAGGTGGATATCGGACACGAGGCGACGATCGGCCGCATCGGCGACGACACCATCTTCTACCTGATGAGCCGCGGCATCTCCGAGGAAGAGGCCCGCACGATGATCGTCAACGGCTTCGCGGACCCGGTCTCCAAAGAACTCCCGCTCGAATACGCGGTCGAAATGAACAACCTGATCAAACTCGAAATGGAAGGGGCGATCGGCTAGCATGGACGCCATTACCCTGCAAAACGCCAGCCCGATGCCCGCTCCCACGTGGCATCGCCTGAGCATGAACGGCGCGGACATAGAAACCCCCGCCGACCTTATCCAGGCGCATGACGCCGTCGTCGAAGTGCCCGAGGGCGAAAGCGCGCTTTCCGTGACCGCCGTCGCGCTCACAGGCCTTGAAGGCGATGCGTTCGATACGGCCGTGGACGCGCTTTCGGCGCGCACCTATGCGACGCACGTCAGCGCGCAGGATCTTGCGGGCGAAGCCGACGACGACACCGACGGCGTGCGCGACACGGCATATTCCCGCTATCAGATCGATGCCGCCGAAACCGAGCGCGCAGCGTCCGTCGCCGCCGCGTTCGAGACGGGCATGGGCGCGGATGCGCGAGCATTCCTGCTCCAAGCCGCCGGCGAGGCCATCGTCGTGGAAGCCCCCGAAGGCTCCGAAGGCGCGGCGACCGTCCGCCTCAACGGCATCGACGGGGCGGTCAACGCGGCCGCCGTCGACGTCGTGGCCCACGAGGGCGCGCACGTCGATATCGCGATCGCCTTCGACACCCCGACCGAGGGAGTCGGCGCCATCGGTGCGACGCTGCGCGTGTTCGCCGGCAAGGACGCCGTCGTCCGCGTGACCACCATCCAGACGGCCGACGATTCCTGGCAGTGTTTCGACGACGAGGGCTATGTGCTCGACGAGTCCGCGAAGGTCGAGGTCAGGCATACCGTTCTGGGCGCCGGGGAATCCTACACGGGGCTTGCCTGCGACCTGCGGGGCGCCTCCTCCGACATCGACGTGGACACCCGCTACCTGGGCCACGGAGAAAACGAGCTCGACTTCAACTACGTCATCCGCCATCACGGCCAACGCACGATGTCCGAACTGAACGCCAACGGCGTGCTGGCCGGCGAAAGCGTCAAGACGCTCCGCGGCACGATCGACCTGATCCGCGGCTGTAAGGGCGCCAACGGCCATGAATCGGAAACGGTGCTCATCGCCGATGACGGCGCGCACAACCGCACGGTTCCCGTCATCCTCTGCTCCGAAGACGACGTCGCCGGCAACCATGGCGCGACGATCGGGCATATCCGTCCTGAACAGAAGTTCTATCTGGCATGCCGCGGCCTTTCCCCCGATGCGGCCGAAGCTATGTTCGCGCGTGCGCAAATCGAAAACGCCGAGATCAATGCCGTCGACGAGACCATCAGGGCCAGTGTCGTGCGCCTCGGCAAGACGCTCCTCGGAGATTACGAGGGGGTCGAGCAATGAGCGGCCCCAAGTGCATAGCGTTCGATCCGACCGACCTTTCCACCAGCCCGTTCCGCTGCGATTTCCCGCTGCTTTCCCTGCACCCCGAGCTCGCGTTCCTCGACTCGGCGGCCACGGCCCAGCGGCCCTCCGTCGTGCTGGATGCCCAACGTTCGTTCTACGAGACCATGAACGCGAACGCCCTGCGCGGGCTGTACAAGCTGTCGTTCGAAGCGACGATGGCCATCGGCGATGCCCGCAAGAAGACCGCGGAATTCATCGGCGCGCATGAAGCGAACGAGATCGTCTTCTGCCGCAACGCGTCGGAAGCCCTCAATATGGCGGCCAAGGCGTTCGCACCCACCGTGCTCGAACCGGGCGACGAGGTCTGCATCTCCATCATGGAGCACCACAGCAACCTCATCCCCTGGCAGCAAGCCTGCCGTGCCGCAGGCGCCACGCTCGTCTACCTGCGCCCGGACGACCAAGGCGTCATCACGGATGAAGAGATCGCCGCGAAGATCGGGCCGAAGACCAAGATCGTCTCCGTCGTGCACATCTCGAACGTGCTCGGCGTGCTCAACCCCGTCGATAGGATCGCCCAGGCGGCGCATGAGGCTGGAGCGTACATGATCGTCGACGGCGCGCAGTCGGTCCCCCATATGCCCGTCGACGTGGAGAAGATCGGCTGCGATTTCTTCGCGTTTTCCGCCCATAAGGCCTTCGGTCCCATGGGCATCGGCGTGCTCTGGGGCAGGAAAGAGCTGCTCGACGCTATGCCGCCGTTCCTCACGGGCGGCGAGATGATCGATTCCGTCACCGAGGAAGATGCCGTCTGGTCCCCTGTTCCCGAAAAGTTCGAGGCCGGCACGCAGGATGCGGCGGGAATCTATGCCGCAGGCATGGCGCTTTCCTATATCGATTCGGTCGGCTTCGACTACATCCAGGCGCGCGAGGCCGCGCTCGTGGCGGAATGCATACGCCGGATGGCCGAGCTTCCGTTCATCGAGATCGTGGGGCCGGACGACGCGGCCGCGCATCACGGCGTGGTCAGCTTCAACGTCAAGGGCGTGCACCCGCACGACGTGTCGGGCATCCTCGACGGTGAAGACGTCGCCATCAGAGCCGGACATCACTGCGCCCAGCCGCTTCTCACCTGGCTCGGCGTGCCGTCCTGCTGCCGCGCGTCATTCGCGTTCTACAACGAGCGCCGCGATATCGATGCGCTCATTCATGCGCTCAAGACCGTTTGGAGTATGTTCAATGCCTAGCATCTATACCGCCGCGCTCATGGAACACAACGCCCACCCCGACTACAAGTACGATCTGGAAAACGCGACCCATGAACACGAGGGAATCAACCCGAGCTGCGGAGACGAACTCGTGCTGAAGCTTCGCCTCGGCGATGACGGCCGCACGATCGAAGAAGCGGCGTTCACCGGGCATGGCTGCGCCGTTTCGCAGGCGTCGGCCGACATGATGGCCGATCTCATCACCGGCGAAAGCGTTGAGGAAGCCCGAAGGCTGTGCGGGCTGTTCATCGGGATGGTCCAGGGCAAAGAGCTTTCCGACCAGGACCGAGAGGATCTGGACGAAGCCGCCGAGCTCGAAACCATCTCGCGCATGCCCGCACGCGTCAAATGCGCCGAACTCGCCTGGCGCACGCTCGAAGGGATGCTTGCCGAGCAGGTGTAGAGGCTTTTCCCTTCAGTCCGACCGCCTCGTCTGCGGATACATACGACGGTGCCCATATGTCCAAGCGATCGAAAACCTTTCTTGTATAAAAATAGCATGATTCATGTCATAATAGTGCCCATTATCATGACATGAATCAGGAGACCGTATGCCGACGTGCGTTCCCATCAAAGACTTGCGAGACACTGCCTCATTCGACAAGATGGTCTCTTCCAGTTCGTCCCCCATCATCGTGACGAAGAACGGCTACGACCGCTTCGTCTGTGTGAAGAGTTCTGATTTCGCCCGGTGGGAGCAAGCGGATGCACGGGCGCGCCTGCTTGAGCGAATCATGATTTCAGAACACGAGCGAACCGAAGGCCTGCATTGCGATGCACTTGAGGCGACCGCAGCTCTTAAGGAAAAGCATGGCCTGTGAGGTGCGCATCCAGCCTTCCGCTTTGCGAGAGCTGGAGGATATCGTCATGTATCTTTCGAGCTTCGGCTCCGCAACGGTGAAATCGTTCCTTGTCGAGTGGGAGAAAACCCTTGAAGAGCTACGCGATGGCACCGTGAAACATAGGCTCTCGAGAATGGATGTTCTCGCCCGACTGGGATACCGCACCGTCTTGCTCGGAGGCTACGTGGTCCTTTTCTTCCAAGATGGCACCGACATGATCGTCATCGCACATCTCTTCCATCAAAGCCAAGACTACGCCGATCTCGTGCTTCATGGAATCTAGACTCGAGCTCGTTGCTTCATTTCTCTCCCATTGTTCAAAGGCAGGAAATTGACCTGGCAATATAAACACGCCATGCATCATGCAGCCTGAAAGTTCCCTTGATAACGCACCTGCCGAACCTTAGATGCAGCCTCACGATTCGAGCGGCAGCATGACGAGCTGCAGCACGTCATCCACAACAAAACGCTTGGCGGACATCCGGTAAACCTTCTCTATAAGATCCGCGCGCAGTATCTCATTCGGAGTGCCCGTGTCGACTACGGCACCATCGTCAAGAACAGCCAGGTAGTCGCAATACCGAGCAGCAAGATTCAAGTCATGCAAGACGACCACCGCCGAAAGGTTCTTCTTGCGCACGGTTTGAAGGATCTTATGCTGCTGAAAAACGTCAAGATGATTCGTCGGCTCGTCTAGAAGAAGAACATCGGTTTGCTGAGCTAGGGCTCGTGCCAACATAGTGCGCTGGTATTCGCCGCCGCTTATCCCCGTGATCGGACGGTTCTGGATTTCTTCTATCCCCAGCTCAGCAAGAGCCTCATCCACAATGGACTCATCCTTTGCGGTGAAGCCTTCGAACACGTTGCGATACACCGCGCGCCCAAGGCGCACATACTCGCGAATCGTCAGCGGGATCGATGCAGATTCCGTCTGCACCACGACGGCCATCCGTTTTGCCAGCCGCTTCGTGGAGTAGCTGCTCAGCGCATCGTCCATGAACACGATATCACCGGATGTCGGGTTCAAAGAACGGTACAGGCATTTCAAGAACGTGGATTTGCCCGATCCGTTCGGCCCGATTATCCCGAAGACGCAACCGTGCGGGATAGAGAGGCAAACCCCACTCAGCGTGGGATTTGCCTCTCGGGTTCCCGCATAGCGGAACGTTACGTCTTTGCAGTCGAAGAGCGCCATGAATTCCTATTTCAGAGCATCGGAAATGGTCTGCATCGCATCCATCATTTCCGGCGTAGGCCAGGTGTTGTGGTTGGAGATGCCGATGATCTTGCCGTCCTTGACCGCCTTCATGGTATCGGCGCCCGGCTCGGTGAGCAGTCGAGCCTTATCCTCTTCGAAGGTAGAGCCGGTGCGGCCATATTTGACGATGATCACATCCGGATCTTTTTCAAGCACGGCTTCCCAATTCACCTCTTCGAGATACGGAGCTTCTTCATTGGCGAAGATGTTCTCCAGTCCCAGATGCTCCATCATCTGGCCCTCGATGCTTGCATTGCTGACCGACATCACGGGATATTCCGGAGAGAAGTAGAACAGCATCACTGCGGTCTTTCCCTTACCGGGCTTCGACTTATCGAGCTCTGCCATCTGCTGTTCGAACTCTTCGGCCTTCTGCTCGCCGCGCTCGGGCTGTCCAAGCACCTTGCCAAGTTCACGCAAATCACTGCTGATAAGCTCGAACGGAGTCCCTTCCGGAACCACCAGGGATCCAGCGCCGTCGGCCTTCGCGTGCGCGACGCCTGAGTTCGGCATGATCACTTTGATTCCGGCAGCTTCTACCTTTTCAGGATCGAATCCGGTAAACGTATCCGTAATGACGAGATCGACATCTTGGGAAATAATGCTCTCGGTGCTCAGCTCGCTGTCCGAAATGATTTCGGCTCCCATGGCATCGGCTTCCGGATTCGGATCTTTGAACTCGCCCGAGCGATACGCGAACTGTCCCTTTTCTGCAAGCTCGGCCGCATAGATGGCCGAAGTCGGCCCGGAAGTGAGAATCTTCTTCGGAGCCTCGTCGAACGTGACTTCGCGACCACCGTAGGTATACGTCACCGGATACGCGGCATCCATCGACGCCGACGACGCTTCAGTCGAGTTGTCGGCAGAATTCGAACAGCCCATAAGGCAGCCGACAAGCACGGCGCTGACGGCCAACGCTGCTCCCACTTGCTTCATCATCCTTGTTTTCATCATCTTCCTTTCTCAATCCCTTCCCTGTTTCCCTGACTTCCTTTTCGTTTCCAACCCGCCGCTTCGGCTATACTGCCGGCGCACCAATGCGATGAGGACGGGGGTCCCGACCAGTGCGGTAATGATGCCGATAGGAATCTCCCTCGGTTGGAAAGCGATTCGTCCGATGACATCCGCCCAGACCATCAGCGTCGCGCCGAGCAGCGCCGATACGGGAATCACGGATCTGTTGGTGGCGCCCACCAAACGGCGTGCCGCATGCGGAATCACCAGGCCCACAAAACCGATCTGACCGGCCACCGACACCAGTACGGCGACGCATGCCGATATCAAAAGCATGCTCGCCATCCGCAGATGTTGCGGATGAAAGCCGCTGACCTGCGCGGTTTCATCAGAGACCGATATGGCATCCAGGCCCGATCCTATTCCCATTCCGACGATCATCGTTGCCAGCAGCGCAAGAACCGGAAGCAGCATCTGGTCCCAGTTCGCAAGCGCCAGAGATCCAAGCATCCAGAACATCACCGAGCGTGCAGCGCCTTCGTCACCGGATGCGAAAACCATCAGGTTCGTGAGCGCCGTCATGGCAAAACCGATCGTAATGCCCGCGAGAATCACGCGACTGGATGTCAGGGTGCCGCCCGTCGAGGCGATCGCGAACGCCGCGACTGTGGCGATGACGGCACCGATGAATGCCGCACCGGCCAATCCGAACGCGCTGCCGATTCCGAACACCAAGATGAGGGCTGCACCAGCAGACGCACCCGATGCAGTGCCCAGCAGATACGGGTCTGCCAGCACATTGCGCACCAGGCTTTGCATGATGGCACCGCAAATAGAAAGACCTGCTCCGACGATTGCGGCGAGCACTATGCGCGCGCCGCGGACATCCCAAACGATCACTTCGTCACGTGGGCTGAACGAACCCTGGCTTCCGGAAATCTTGCACCAGAAAACCTCCAGGACAACACGTGGCGAAATATCCGCGAGCCCGATTCCGAAGGCCGCGAATATAGAGGCGATCAACAGCAGAGATCCCACAATGACCACTAAGACCGCACGTCGGTTCATCCGCAGATCATCCTTATTCGCACATCCTTCAAACTAGGTATCTGAACGGTCGGATTCGATTATTTTATTCCAATAGACCTAAAAAAGTTAGACATGTCTAATTTTTTTAGGCGAAAAAGAGCGCTGACGGCATGGAGCAGCCCTACGTCATCCCGTTACGGGCTCCATGAAGGCACGGTATCGTGGGCAATCCCGTAAGAGCTGTTCATGGGTGCCGAAAGCCGAGAGCTTGCCGTCCTCGACGAATGCCACCGAATCTGCCGAACGTATGGTCGAGAGGCGATGCGCGATGGTGATCGTAGTTCGACCCTCATACATGAAACGACCTGCTGCGACGAGCTTCTGCTCTAGATTCGGGTCGAGATTCGACACCGCCTCGTCAAAGATCACGATCGGAGAATTCTTCAAAAACGCCTGGGCTAGACTGAGACGCTGACGCTGTCCGCCCGAAAGCGTCGCGCCACGTTCGCCGATCAACGTATCCAGCTGGTCCGGTAGCGCACGGATCGTTTCATCCAGCTGAGCGATCTCGAGAGCCTGCCAAAGCTCGCCGTCGGAAGCGCTCGGCTTGGCCATGCGCAGATTGTCCCGTACCGTGCTGCGGAATATATACGGATGCTGCGGGACAAGCGTCACAAGCGTGCGCAGTTGGCTGAGCGGAATGGAATCGATCGGCCTGCCTCCGATGCAGATGCTGCCGGATTGGGGCTGATAGAGCCTCATGGTCAGCGCCGCCATCGTGGACTTACCGACTCCGGTCCGTCCGACGAGCGCCACCGACGAACCTGCCGCGATCGAAAGGCTGAAATCATCCAGAATCTTGGCATCATCGGTATATCCGAAAGTCAGATCCTGGTATTCGATGCCCAACGCTTCGTCAGGGAAGTCTGCCGATTCGCCGTTGTCGGGAATCTGCCGAGGCATGTCGACCAATTCGAAGAACCTGCGCGTCGCGCCTGAAACCTCTCCGAGCTTACGGAGCATGCCTGAAAGGCTCAGGCATGCTTTGCAGGATGCACTGAGCAGCATCATTGCGGACGGTATATAGGCAAGCTCCACGCTGCCGGCCTGATTCAGCGCAAGCAGCCAGGCCAACGTACCGATGGTTGCAGTTGAAATCATGAGCTGCGAAACCGCGATCTCGATGCCCGAGCGCACGATATACCGGCGCTTGCATCGTTGGACCTCCAGGGTTGATTCTCGAATCACGTCCAGCTGCCGATCGATCAGCCCGAGGCTGATGATCTCTCGCGACCCTTGGATCATTTCCAGAGAGCGGCTTTTCTGCCTGGCAAGACTCTGCCGAATGCGTTCACCCTGTCGGGTTTGCAAGGGCAAAGTGAGTATCGGCACAAGCAGAACCGCCGTAGCGGTTATGAAAAGGATCATCCCGGACGGACCGACCAGAACGATCATGACGATCGTGAAGATCGCATTCGCCGCAACCGTGGCCAGGAAATCGATGACGGTATGGGCGTAGAACCACTCGGTAATCTCGACATCGGACATGGCCGCGGCAGTGACGTCCCCGGTCGTCCTGTGCTGCAGCCCAGAAGGGCTTACGCGATTGATGGCATCGAAGATCTCGATACGCAGATCCGCGATGATCTTATAGCTGTAAACGTGCGCGAACCACATATCCAGCCACCAGGTCACTCCCACCGATAGAACGAGAACCGCCAGGCTGGCCAGCGCCCACCAGGCGATGCCGTCTATGTGATTGACGAGCATGATATGGGAGACGAGCGCCGCTCCCAGCACATTAAGAACCGTCACGCAGATGCGATGCAGCAGAAGCATCACGAAGATGAGCGCGACGTATTTCTTATACTGCGTCAGTCTCGGCAAAAGCCGCGCAAGCGGATCGAAGGCTTCACGAAATGCATTCTGCTTCATGATCGAATCAGCTCCTGGGCGGTAGCGACGAGGGCCGCATAGGTACCGTTTCGGAGCAGCAGGCTTTCGTGGTCGCCGATTTCAACGAGGCTGCCTTTCGATAGGACGACGATCCTATCGGCCTGACGAACGGTTTCCAGACGGTGGGCGGACACGATGACGGTCAAGGTTCTGCCTTCGCTGGATAGTTTCTTGCGATGGTTCTCGATGGTGGACAAGACGAGCTGCTCTGCTCCAGAGTCAAGAGCCGACGTGGCTTCGTCCAGCAGCAGAATCGGGGTATTGCGAAGCAGCGCGCGGGCGATGGCCAGACGCTGGCGCTGGCCGCCGGAAACGCCGCTGCCGCGTTCTTGCACGCGAATATCCAGCAGCTCGTCGATATCGGCGATATCATCGAGTCCAAGCGAGAGGCAGAGTTCGCGCAGCTGCTGGTCGGAGGCTTCCGGTGCGCAGGCTCGCAGATTGTCGGCAATGCTGCCGTCGAAGATGACCGGCTCTTGAGGAACGAGCGTAATGAGCGAAGACAGGTCCTCGCGAGAAAGCGCGCGGAGATCGATGCCGCCGATGCTGATCTTCCCGCTGGACGGATCGCCGAACCTGAGCAAAAGACCGAGCAGGGTTGATTTACCGCATCCGGACTGCCCCACAAGCGCAACCGTCTCGCCGGACCCGATGGCCAAGGAGATATCATCGGTTGCGCGAGACTTCGTCGACGGATAGCAATACGAGACCTGATCGAAATGAATATCGAACACGGTCGGAGGCGCCTGGCTCGGCAAGTCGTCGTCATGAGGCGTTCGGGCCTTCAGCAACCCAAGCGCTTGCTGCGCAGTTGCATAGCCATGGAAGCCGGCATGCCAATTGGAGCTAAGATCCTGAAAAGGACGGAAGAGCTCGTAGCTCAGGAATAGGCACCAGAACAGCTGCGCGATGTCTACATGCCCATGCCAGACCTGGACGATGCCCAGCGCCAGCACGATCACAGGTCCGCCGTTCACCATCCAAGATGAAATCGCGGACCCCAGAAGCGAAATCCGCATCTGCGACAACGTGGCGGACAGGAGGGTCCGGGCAGCGTGGATGATCTTGCTCCGCTGCTGCTCCACGTTGTTGAAGAGCTGCAAGGTCGTCATGCCCTGCATCGCATCGACCACCTCGGCATTCATTTGAGAATACTGTTCCCAATGCTGGTAGCCGCGACGATCCAGCACCTTGTTCCATAGATTGGGAAGGATCGGGGTAAGCAAAGCCGCGCATCCGCCCACGAACGCCACCAAAGGATCCAGTCGGAATAGCAAGACGATGGCCACGGTCACGGTTACGATGGTGACGCCGAGCTGCGGAATGTATCGTCCGTAGTAATCTTCCAGCAATTCAACGCCATCGGTCACGAGCGCCTCGACCTCGCCGGTGCGCTTCGAAGATAGGCCGAACGGACCCATCTTGTTCAGATGCTCGAGAAGCCGCACCCGGACATCGAGCTTGATGTTTCTGCCGACCCGACTGACAAGCAGCTCCTGAACGAGCATAACGAGCGGACGCACCAGAAGAACTACGGCGAATAATCCTAAAAGCAGCGTTATGTGAGAGAAATCCCATGCATATAGCATGGAGAAGATGCGCGATATGAGCCAGGCCTGGAAAAGCAGGATGCCGGATAAAGCCAAACCGATGAAGAAGGACGCGACCATGGGCAACCATCCGGCACGACCGAGCCTGAGGATGTCGTAATGGGGCATGCTCTTCCTCTCCGATAAAAGTTAGATATGACTAACATATCGGAAAATTAGCAGGTCGCATGCATCCTGTCTAGCTCACGTTCCGTTTTGGGAGCGACGAGGGCGTGACTGGACGAATCCCTTTATCCGGTCTCAACGGCCCTAAAACTTACGCCTTACGCACCATGCGCCGCTGAGCGAGCCGCACGACGACGGCGACACCCGCGACGATGACCATGACCGGCAAGGTATTGCCGACCGGAAGGCTCCAGGCAAGCGACCAGCGATAGAGCGCGAAGCCGCCGATCCACAATGCGAGGGCTACCACGTCGAACGGCTCATCCGACATATCGCGCTCCAGAATGAAGAAATCGGCGACGACGAGCGCGGCCATCGGCGCGAACACGGACCCGATCAGGTAGAGGAACGCCTCGAAATCCCCCACGGGAGCGAACGCCGCCAAAACCGCGCCCACGACGGCGGCCGCAACGCCTACGATGCGCGCATCCAAACGCGATGTTATGGCAGACGCGGACTCGCCTGCCGACTGCGCATCCAGAAACGTTGTCGTCACCGTGGAGAAGACGACGATCATGATGCCAACGATGCCGAAGCCCGCCGCGTTCAGAATTCCTGCGATATCGCTCGTGCCTGCGATCAGGGCCATTCCTAGGCCGATCATATACATCCAGCAGCTGCCGAGCAGATAGGCGACCGTGGCCGCACCGCTGCCCGCACCGGGCTTCTCCGCGAAACGCGTATAGTCGCCCGCGACGGGAAGCCATGAAAGGGGCATAGCGACCGCCAGCTCGACCCCGGCACCGAACGTCATGGTTCCGTCGGCGGCGAAGGAAGCCGGAAATCCGTCGAGGCTCCCGAACACGACGTAACTCACGATCAGCGTGAGCACGAACAGAAGCGCCGCCGCGATCGATTGCAGCCGCCCCATCCAACGCACGCCGAACGCGATCCACGCCACGATAAGCGCTGCGATCACGACGCACCATCCCGCAGTGCCCAGCGCCGGGACGATCTGCGTCGCCGCCACGGCGCCCGACTGGATCATGATGGCCGTCCACCCGACCAGCTGAAGGACGTTCGCCGCCGAAAACAGCACCGACCCGCGCGATCCGAACGTGCGTTTGGTCGCATCCATCGCCCCGACGCCGGTGCGCGCGCTTACGAGCGAGACCAGATAGAACATCGCACCGCCGATGAGATGCCCTAGAAGAATCGCCGCAAGCCCTTGCTCGATTCCAAGCGGCGCGAAATACGTTCCGGTGAGGATTTCCGCCAAGGATACCGCTGCGCCGAACCATATAAGGCCGAGCGTGGGGGTTGAAAAAGATGCATGGCGATCGGCCATATCGGCTCCCTTCGTTGGCATTACCCACATCAGGTTCTTCGGGTCGAAGCGACGTTACGCTTCCTCTCAGCCCGCATGGCGCGAGCTCCCCGCCTCCCGTCTTTCGAGAGTTCCGATAATCTAGCACAATCGGCCGCATCCGTCGGAGTCCGCGAAAGACGCGGCCTATAATCCTTGCCCGATCGTACTCTAAAAGCACCCGTGCGCTCGAACGGCCTTCGACGCCTCGGCAGGAGCTATACGCATGACAGACGGAACGCCTCAAGATATCGATGCGAAGATGCCGGAAGAAGCATCGATGCATGCCGACACGAACCGGCCGGACACGATCGCGCGCTTCGAAGACGGCGGGGATGCGTCGGCGCATGCCCGCACGAGCCAGGAGCGCATGAGCGCCTCGGGCAGGCCGCTTTCATCCCGCTGGCTTCGCATCGTCTCGATCATCTGGTCAGGACAGGCCGTTTCCATCGTAACGAGCGGCGCATCCGGCTGGGCCATCATCTGGCACGTCACCCAAACCGAGCAGAGCGCCCTCATGCTGTCGCTGCTCATGATGTTCAGCATGCTGCCCTTAGGGCTTCTCTCCCCGCTGGGCGGGGTCGTCGCAGATCGGTTCAACCGCAAGGCGGTCATGATAGTCGCCGATCTGGGAGCAGGCGCATCCTCGCTCGTGCTCGCCCTGCTTGTCGTCGCAGGCACTCGCTCATTCGCGCTCATCTGCTTGTTCGCCACCATCCGCAGCGTCTTCTCCGCATTTCACGCCCCGGCGATGACGGCGGCCATGCCCATGCTCGTCCCGGAACGGCACCTTCTGCGCATCAACACCCTCGACCAGCTGCTTGAAAGCATCTCGAGCATCTGCGCGCCCGCCGTGGGCATCGCGCTCTATACGGCCTTTGGACTGGCGCCCACGCTCATCATCGAATTCATCGGCGCCCTCGTCGCCTGCGCGGCGCTCAGCCTTGTCAAAATCCCCACCGTGAAGGTCGAGGAGGAATCCACCGTCGCCGAGCAGATGCGCGTCGGCTGGGATGCGCTGCGCGTCCATAAAGGACTCGTCATGCTTCTAGGAGGGCTGACCGTAGGGCTTATGGCCTTCGCGGCGCTCGGCGCGATCTATCCGCTCATGGCCACGCAGCACTTCGGCGCGGACGGAACGATGGTCTCTGTCGCCGAGGCGATTTCGGGAACGTGCATGCTCGTCGGATCGATCGTCATCATGGCCTGGGGAGGCGGCAGGCGGCTCGCGCTGCTGCTCTGCGCCTCGGCCGTCCTCATCGCCGTGCCCATCATCGCCGCAGGGCTGCTTCCTTCCACCGCGTTCTGGATCTACGCAGGCCTCATGGGGCTCGCATCCGTCTTCATGGCGTGGTTCAACGGACCGCTCATGACGCTCATCCAGCAGCGCGTTCCCGAAGAGAAGACGGGGCGCGCCATGGGGTTCTTCTATGCGCTCATCGGCCTTGCCATGCCGGCAGGGATCGCAGTCGGCGGCGTCATCGCCGAATGGATCGGCATCCCGACGTTCTTCGTCGCTTCGGGAATCCTCTTCCTCGTCATCGGGCTCTCCGGATACCTCTTCAAGGACATCCGCGCATTGGATGCGCCGTCCCAGGCCTTGAAGGCCTCGTTATGAACGGGCTGCGCGACGCGCGATAAGGCGCGCGATCGCGTCCATGAACGCAGCGTCGGCGCCAAGGGCGGGCACGTAGGTGAATGACGGGTCGGAGATCCCCGCGGTCGCGGCCGCATCCAGGTACGCGGCCTTCGCCTCGAACCGGATGTCGTGATAAGTCTCCAGGCAGTCGACGGAGAAGATGGGCGAGGCGACGGCGATGTCGCGCACGCCTTCGGCCGCGAGGCGACGGACGGTAGGCACCAGCATCGGCCCCACCCACCTGCGGCTATCGAAGCGCGACTGGAATGCGATGACCTGGTCTTCTTCAGGAACGCCCAGGATTTCCGCCGTGCGCCTCAGCGTCTCCGCCGCCGCGTCGGGATACGTATCCCCGCCCTTCGTCACATATGAGACGGGAATTGAGTGATACGACATGACGAGCTTCGATCCCGGACGGTACGACCAGCATCGCCTGATGGAGCCGGCAAGCGCATCAAGATATCCCGGTTCGCGCCAATATTCGTCGATGCGCAGGACCTCGGGCGCCGCATCGGCGGACAGGCTGCGCGCCTTCGTCAGAGCGGCGAACTGGGCGTCGAATTCGTCCAACACGCTTCCCGCGCAGGGAATGGTCTTCTGCGGATACATCGGCAGCACGATGATGCGATCGACGCGCGCGTCCAGGAATGCTTCGATCGCGCCGCGGATGCTCGGTTGGCCGTAGCGCATCGCGAGCCTGACCTCGTGCGGCTCGTCTATCAGATGCGCAAGGCGACGGGCTATCTCGTCGCGCTGCGCCTGGGACTCCAGCATGAACGGGCTGCCTTCGGGAGTCCAGAAATCGATGTAACGATCCAAGGTTCGACGCGGACGCTTCGGCAGTATGAAGAGCTCGAGGATCGGGCGCCAGATCAGAGGCGGCACGTTGATCAGATGACGGTCTTGGAGGAATTCGCGCAGGTGCGCACGAACGGCCTCTTCGGTCGGCGCGGCGGCGGTGCCGGTATTGACGATCAGGATGCCAAGCATGCGGCGGTTCTCTTCCAGCGCGAGAAACCGCGCGTGACGGGGAATGAAACCCGTTCTTTATAGCATCGGGACGCCGAAGAATCACCCGTCAGATTGCAGGGTTCCCCAAACACGCACGTCACAGCGTATCTACCACCTATCCGAACGCGCCTGATGGCGACGCGCGAGCGCGACGGCGAAGGCGAGGACGCCGGCTGCCAACGCAGGTGCCGAAACGCCGAACGCGAGCGCATGGGACACGAACCCGCCCCCGAGAACCAATCCCCCGATCGCTGCGGCGGACAGGATGGCCGTTGCGGCCGCGATGCCGAGCGCGAACAGAAAGAACGATCCCCGCTGGCGCGAAAACGAAAGCACGGCCGCCGCGACGACCCACGACGCCGCGGCAAGCCATATGGCGGGATCCGACAGCAAGGCGACCGCATGCGTATCCATGGCCTGGCCGAACGACAGATGGTTCAGCGCATCCCATCCCGCAAGGCTGAAGGATCCGGCGCAGGCGAGACAGAAGCACAGAACGGCCGATGCGGCAGCAGTCGCCGCCGCTTCTTTTACGTCAAGCTCGCATCCGCAGGCCATCGGCGCAAACGCTGCCACACCGAACCCGCCGGCGAGCGGCGCCGCCAGCAGGCAGAGCGAAGGCGCGCGCCCACGACGCCCGATGAAAAGCCACCAGACGGCGCCGACGGCGGCGACCGCAGAACCCAAGCCGTAGGCGCCGGTCATGAAGAGCGCTGCGGAAAACGCCGCCAGCGCGACGAGCGATCCTGCAGCAGGAAGGAGCAGCGCCGCCGCGGCGGCCACCCCGACGACGGCCCAATACGCAAGGGCCGCAGATCCCGTGCCCCCTGCGATCCGAGGCATATTCCCCAATGAAACGACAACGAGGAACAGGCAGGCCGCAAGCGAGAACAGACGGGGTGCGACCTGCGCGGCGCGGCCGCCCAGCCCATCGAGGTCGGTCATGTCCAAGCCATCGTCCTCGGATGCCTCGTCCGGCATGTCGGCGGCATCGTCGGTCGCATCGCCTACGATCCGCGCAAGCTCGCGCTTGCCGCGGCGAACGTCGCCTAAATACGGCATGAGCTGGCCGGAAAATTCCTTCACCGTATCGAAGCGGCCTTCGCGCTCGATCGTCAGGGCATGGAACAGCACGTCGTCGAGCTCAGGCGACACATCGCCGCGCACCTGGGACGGGATGACGATCTCCGCTTCTTCGATCGCGCGCTCGGCTTCGGAGAGCGTGTCGGCGTAAAACGGGTTGTCGCCTGTGAGCATCTGGTAGGTAAGGGCCGCAAGAGCCCATTCGTCCGTTCGTTTATCAGGAGACTCGAGCCGCATCTGTTCGATCGGCATGTAGCCGATGGTACCGCCGGCGGCGCGGCCGAAGCCCGCCTCGTGCGAAAGCTCGGCCAGGCCGAAATCGGTCACCTTCACCTGACCCTGCCGGTTTATGAGCACGTTGTCGGGCTTGATGTCCAGATGAAGCACCAGATTGTCGTGCGCCGCCTCCAATGCGTGGGACACGGCGTCGAACACGCAGGCCGCCGCATCGATAGAAAGCATGCCTTCTTGGCGCATGAGCTGCGTCAGCGTGATGCCGTCCACGTATTCCATGATGAGATAGGCCATCTCGCCTTCGATTTCGAAGTCGAGCACGCCCACGATGGCGGGGTCGATGAGCATGGCCGCGGTGCGTGCCTCGGAAAGCCCGGGCGCCTCGTACCCGACCGAATCGGGGTCCACGCTCGCAAGGGGCAGGCACTTGATCGCGACGCGTCTCTGGATGCGCGTGTCCCACGCCACCTGAACCGTTGCATATCCGCCTTTACCTGCGGTCGAGATGGGGCGGTATCTGTTCAAGATGAGATTTTGCACCTGCCGCCCTTTCGACTAGAATGAGTCGTTATTATATGCTTTGAGCTCACGAACCAAAACCGCAGAAAGGCTTGAGGTAACCACCCATGGGATTGTTCTCCAGGTCCGGCAACCCGGAAGAATCGGGCGGCAAAGTCTTCGATACCCCGCTTTCCCCCGTGCAGATCGTCAAAAAGGCTGAAAAGCAGATGCGCAGGGAGAAAATCCTCAGCGCCGGACGGGAATACGCCCCCACCCTGTACACGGTTCTCGTGAACGGCGACGACGACCAGCGCCTCTTCGGCTTCTATCCGACGCTCGCAGGCGAATGCGAGACGCGCCTTTCCGCCACTGCGGCGGCCGACGGCCTGACCATGGACGGCCAGCCGCTCGTGCGCTTCATCGTAGACGACACCTTGCGCCGCGGCAAATTCGACATCGTCGCCGAAGTCGTGAGCGCCTCCATCGTCAAGCAGCTTCGCGCCGAGGAAATGCAGCGCTACAGCATGTCGCCCGCATCCGCGCAGGCATCCGCCCCGGCGCCGCACCAGGCCGCAGGCGACTTCCCGCATCCCGCGCAGCCGATGCCGGCTGCGCCCGCCGACCCCTACGCCCGCTCCGGCGCCTATGAGACGCCGTATCGCGCCGACCAGAACGCCGCATACCCGCAGTACGACGCCTACGCTCCCGAAACCCGGGAAAAGCCGCCGCTGCCGCGCGTTCCCAAGGAAGAGATCGACTATTCGCTCGATTACGGCGAATACACCTTCGACAGCAAGAACTTCACCGACTATGACGACAAGGACGCCGCGGCAGCGCCTCGCGATGCGCAGGCGAATGACGGCCAAGACGCCTTCGACGTTCCCTCGCCCGTCTCCAACCCGCTCTATTCCAGCCATAAGGCGGATTCCGTGCCGCTCGTCTTCGACAAGAAGCCCCGCGCCGCCGCCGACGCGCCCGCCGCTGCGGCAGCTCGTGCGGAAGGCGAGCCCGACCAGGCGTCCTATCAGGCGCATGGCCAGGTCTTCGGCCTGCCCGAAATCTATCCCGCAGGCGCCCCTGCCCCTGCTCCCGCGCCTGCCGCGCCGCGCCCGGCCGCGCCCGCACCCTATACGCCCGCCGGCCGCGTGCCTGAACACGCCACCACCGCATTCACGGGCGGCGCCCAGGCCTCCGCGTACGCGCCCTCCCAGGGTTCCGCCCATGCACGTCTGGTCAACACCGTGTCCATGCGCACGTACGACCTTGCCACCAACCGCATCCTCATCGGCCGCGAGACCTCGAACGACATCGTCGTGAATGACCTCAACACGTCGCGTCATCACGCCGAGATCCGCTTCGAGCCGCAGGGCGTCTGGGTCATCACCGACCTCGGATCGACCAACGGCACCTACGTCAACGGCCAGTTCGTCACCCGTAGAGGACTGCAGGAAGGCGACCGCATCACGCTCGGCGTGACCGACTTCGTCTTCACGCTTCGTTAGGAGCCCGGCCGTGATCGACATCATCCTGCTCGCCGGCCGCCTGCTCTTCGTCGCGCTGCTCTATCTGTTCCTGTTCGCCATCATGCGCACAGGAATCGGCCTGGTCAAAGGCCAGCGTAAGAAGGAACGCAGCTGGGGTGTGTCCGTCGAGAAGGGCCCGAAGGAACTGCGCGGCGTCAAGATGTCCGTCCACGGCCCCATCATCGTCGGCCGCTCGCCCGGCGCCGATATCGTCATCGGCGCGAGCTACGTCTCCGCCCGGCATGCGCGCTTCGTGCTCATGGGCCAGAACCTCTTCGTCGAAGACCTCGGCTCCACCAACGGCACCGCCGTCAACGGGCAGCGCATTTCGGCGCCCACCGCGCTCCGCAACAACGATGTCATCAACATCGGCGACGTCGTCATCCGCGCGAGGTTCGAATAGTGGCCTCGCGAAGCACACGGGGCCGGCACGAGCGCACGCCGCTCCCCACGTACGGTTCGCGGACCGACGTGGGCCTGGTGCGCGAGCATAACGAAGACAGCCTGGTCGTGCGCCCTCCCCTGTTCGCCGTGGCGGACGGCATGGGCGGCCATGCGGCAGGTGAAGTCGCAAGCGAAATCGCCGCCCAGACCCTTATCGAAGACACTCCTGACAACGCCGACGCGCAAGAGCTCGCGCGGGTCGTCGTCCAAGCGAACCGCAATATCATCGTCGCCGCACGGCAGGGCCGCGGGCGCAAAGGCATGGGCACAACCCTCACCTGCGCGATCGTCGACCGAGAACGGCTGCTTGTCGCACAGGTCGGAGATTCTCGCGCCTATCTGCTGCACGACGGCGTGCTCCAGCGCCTGACGCGCGATCATTCCCTGGTCGCCGACCTGGTGGAAAGCGGACAGATCTCCGAAGAGGAGGCGCGCGTCCACCCGAACCGCAGCGTCATCACGCGCGCTCTCGGCTCGGACCCGCATACGCTGCCCGACATCTACGAGATCAACGTGAAGGCGGGCGACCGCCTGCTGCTCTGCTCGGACGGCCTGACCAGCATGGTGCGCGACGACGACATCGCCAAGACGATGCGCCGCATCCATGATGCCCAAGACTGTGCGGACACCTTGGTCGACCAGGCGCTCGATGCAGGCGGGCACGACAATGTGACCACCATCGTCGTGGACATCCCCGGCAACGCCGAAGCGAAGCGCAAGAAGATCGCCCTGAAATCGCGCTTCGCGGCTATTCTCGGAGCCATCGCGCTCGCGGCGATTTTCATCGGCTCCGCCTTCGCGGGGCATGCCTATCTGAACCATATCGCGTTTCTGACCGTCAACGAAGGCCAAGTCGTCATCTGCCGAGGCCTTCCCGGAGAAGTCCTCGGCATAAAGACCTGGTCATACGATCACTCGACCGGCGTCGACATCGCATCGCTCGACCTGCCGCCCAACACGCTGTCGCGCCTGACCGACGAGGGCATCCGCGTGGATTCCGTCGAAGCGGCCGAAGATCTGGTCGCAACCTGGCAGTCCCAGGACACGAATCCATCTTCCTCCAAGAGCGCGGCTGCCCGCTCGTCGAGCGGCCCATCTTCGAAGGGAGGCGCCTGATGTCGCGTCGCAACACCGAACTCCTGCTCCTCCTGCTGGCGGCGCCTCTCGTGCTGCTGCTCTTCGCCATGGTGCTCATGCACGACGGCACCGCGCTCAACACCCAGACCCTCGCCGTGCCTATCGGCCTGTTCGGCGCCTTCGTCGTGGCCCACGCGGCCGTGCGCTTCTTCGCGCCGAATGCCGATCCGGCCATCCTGCCCGTCGTGTTCGCGCTTTCCGGCATCGGCATCGCGTTCGTCACCCGACTGGCCCCCGACCTGGCAGGACGTCAGGTCATCTGGCTGTTTGCCGGTATCATCTGCATGATCGTCGTGCTCGTGGTCGCGCGTAATCTCGACCGCATCGTGCAGCATAAGTACGTCTTCATCGGCATCGGCATCGTGCTTCTGCTTTCTCCGATGCTGCCCGTCGTCGGAACCGAGGTGCTGGGCAGCCGCATCTGGCTGACCATCGGCCCCTTCAGCCTCCAGCCCGGCGAGCTTGCCAAGATCGCCATCGTGCTCTTCCTCGCCGGCTATCTAGCGGAGAACCGCGAGCTCATATCGGTGTTCACCGTGCGCGTCGGCCGCTTCCGCCTGCCCGACGCCGAAACGCTGCTTCCGCTGCTCGCCATGTGGGCGATCTCGTTCGCCGTCGTCGCCCTTGAAAAGGACCTCGGTTCGGCGCTCGTCCTGTTCGTCCTGTTCATCACGATGCTCTACGTGGCATCCGGCAAGAAGATCTACCTGGTCATCGGCTTCGGCGCCGCAGCCATCGGCGCCGCCATCCTGTACATGCTCTTCTCTCACGTGCAGATCCGCGTCGCCACCTGGCTCAATCCCTTCGCCGACCCATCCGGCACGGGCTATCAGCTCTGCCAGACGATCTATTCGCTCGCCGACGGCGGGCTGTTCGGCGTAGGAATCGGCAACGGCCTGGCGAAGAACATCCCGGTCGTCGAATCAGACTTCATCTTCGCCGCCATCGCCGAAGAGGCGGGGCTTCTGGGCGGCGCCGGCGTGCTGCTGCTGTATCTTGCGCTTGCCATCAGGGGATTTGCAACCGCTGCGCGCGCCAAGAGCGACGTCAGCTCCTTCGTGGCCGTAGGCTCCACGATCATCATCGTGCTGCAGGCCTTCGTTATCGTCGGCGGCATCACGCGCCTCATCCCCCTGACCGGCATTACGCTGCCCTTCATCAGCCAAGGCGGATCGTCCCTGCTCGCCAGCTTCATCGCCATCGGCCTGCTGCTGCGCGCGGGCGACGAGGGCACTGGCCTTTCGTCAGAAATAGCCGACGGCACGTCGCGCATGGCGCCCATAGGCAGCCACGCCGCCGCGGAATCCGGCGTGCTCGGACGCGTTGCGCTTGGAAAACGCCTGACCGCTACGATGATCGCCTTCGCCGTGCTCTTCGCCGTGCTCGTGGCCAACCTCACCTACATCATGGTCGTGAAGGCGGACGACTACCAGAGCTACCCGGGCAACAACCACACTCTTTATAAGGAAGCATCCACCGAGCGCGGATCCATCTCGACTTACGACGGGGTGGTTCTCGCCGAAAGCGAGGCGCAGGGCGACGGCACGTACGAGCGCGTCTACCCCGAAGGCTCGCTCGCGAGCCATGTGGTCGGCTATTATTCGCAGCGCTACGGCCTCTCGGGCATCGAAGCGTCCATGAACGACTCGCTCAAGGGCCAGGCGAACTTCGCGTCTTGGCAAGACGTGATCGAAAGCGCCGCGGGCATCGAGACGCCGGGCAACGACGTCACGCTCACGTTGAATTCCAATATCCAGGAAGCTGCCGAAAAGCAGCTCGCCGGCTACAAGGGCGCCGTCGTGGTCATGGATCCGAAGACCGGTGCGATCCTGGCCATGGCCTCTTCGCCGAACTACGACGCCAACGACGTCGAAGACCTTCTGGACACGAGCGCCGACGACGATACCGGCACGCTGATCAACCGTGCGACGAGCGCGCTGTACGCCCCGGGTTCGACCTTTAAGATCGTGACGCTCTCGGGGCTGCTCGAAAACAATGTCGCAACTCCCGAGACCCAGGTCGACGCGCCGGCGTCGGTCGATATCGGCAACGCGAAGGTCACTAACGACGACGGGGCCGAATACGGCTCGGTTTCCCTCAAGCGCGCGACCGAGGTGTCTTCCAACACCGCCTTCGCCAAGCTCGGCGTCCAGCTCGGGGCAGACAAACTCGTGAAGACCTCGGAGGCGTTCGGCTTCAACAAGAGCTTCGGCGGATTCGAGCTGCCCGTCACGACGAGCCTCATGCCCAATCCCTCGGTCATGACCGAGTGGGAAACCGCCTGGGCGTCGGCCGGACAGCCCGTCGGCGAGCATCCCGGAAGCCCGGCGGGGCCCCAGGCGACGGTGCTGCAGATGGCGCTTGTAGGCTCGGCCGTCGCCAACGACGGCGTGCTTCAGAAGCCGTACTTGGTCGACGGCGTGTACAACGCCAAGGGCGAGCGCAGCTACACGGCGACCCCTTCGGCGATGTCGACCGTCATGAGCAAGCAGACCGCCGACGAGGTCACCGACGTGCTCGAAGGCGTCGTCGATGAAGGCACCGGCTACGGCGCATCCATCCGGGGCGTGCGCGTCGCCGGCAAGACGGGCACGGCGGAGACCGGCAAGGACTATGCGAACAGCTGGTTCGTGGGCTTCGCCCCGGCCGACGACCCATCGGTCGTGGTGGCGGTTCTCGTGGAGGAGGGCGTCAACCATTCGACCGACGACGATTCGGGCCTGGCGAGCGTCCGCGCGGGCGCCATCATGCGCAAGGCGCTCGAAGTGAACGGGACGTTGTGATTTTCGTACGCATCGCGCGAGAACGCGCGGTGTGCGCCATAATAGGAGTTTGACGAATATTCGCCTGATGAATCGGTGTATATTCGGGCAAGGCCAGTATATGTCGGCGGACCTTCGGGGGCGCCGTTGGATTCGCGAGACGGAGCATAGGAGAAAACGTGATAGATAGGGTTCTCAACGGCCGCTACCGCATCACAGAGCGCATCGGCATCGGAGGCATGGCGGAAGTCTACAAGGCGCAGGATGAAACCCTGGGCCGCACCGTCGCCGTCAAGGTCATGCTGCCTCAGTATGCTTCCGACCCCGACTTCACCGCGCGCTTCCGCCAGGAAGCCGCGTCGGCCGCCAACCTTCAGAGTCCCTATATCGTCAACGTCTATGACTGGGGGCAGGACAACGGCACGTACTTCATCGTCATGGAATACGTGCGCGGCATCGATCTGAAAAGCGCCATACAGGAACGCGGCGCCATCCATCAGCGCAAGGTGGCCGAAATCGGCAGCCAGGTCTGCCAGGCCCTGTCCGTCGCGCATGGCCAGGACATCGTGCATCGCGACATCAAGCCCCAGAACATCATGATCCAGCCCGACGGCAACGTGAAGGTCATGGACTTCGGCATCGCACGTGCGAAGAACAGCGTGAAGGACCAGACCTCCAGCGTCCTCGGCACGGCACACTACATCTCCCCCGAACAGGCGCAGGGCAAAGACCTCTCGGGCACGAGCGACATCTATTCCCTCGGCTGCGTGCTCTACGAAGCTGCCACGGGCGTGCTGCCTTTCGACGGCCCCGATGCCGTCAGCGTGGCGATGAAGCAGGTCAACGACGAACCTGCTCCGCCTTCGCAGGAAAACCCCGGCATCAACCCCGACCTCGAAGCCATCATCCTCAAGGCCATGGCGAAAAGCCCGTACCGCCGTTTCACCACGGCGCACGACATGAAGGCCGCGTTCGACGAGTTCCTGCTCGGACGCCCCGTCATGCTCGCAGGCGCCGCCGCCCCGAGCGCGGCGAGCGCCGCGACCAACGTCATGGGATCGGTTCCGCCTATGAGCGCGACCGATGTCGCGGGCATGCCCGGAGGCACGGCCGTCATCCCTGCGGTCGATTCCGAAAACGGCTCCCCACACGGCGCAACGGCATATCGCGCGAACGAAACCGCCAAGAAGAAGCGCGGTCCTATCGTGGCGGCCGCGGTGGCGGTCATCGCCGTGCTCATCATCGCCGGCATCGCGGTCTCTTCCCTCTTCGGGGGCAATGCCGTCGTGCCCGACCTGACGAACAGCTCGCAGGACGAAGCGAAGGCCGCGCTCGAGAAGGCCGGCCTCAAATTGGGCGACGTTTCTGAAGACTACAGCGCCGACGTGGTGTCCGGCCACGTCATGAAGCAGGATCCGAAAGCCGATTCGAAGGTCAAAGAGGGCACCAAGGTCAACATCGTCCTTTCCAAAGGGGCTGAAGAAGGCAAGGTTCCCAAGCTCGACGGCATGACGGCGAAGGAAGCCGAGAAAGCCATCACCGACGCCGGATTCGTCGCATCGTTCGGCGGCAATGAAAGCTCCGATGCCGACAAGGACACCGTGAGCTCCCAGAGCCCCGACGCAGGCACCAAGGCCGAGAAAGGCACCACGGTCACGTATAAGATCTCTTCGGGCCCTGAAACCGTCACCGTTCCCGACGTGACGGGGTATTCACGCGATAACGCCACATCAAGGCTTGAGGACGCCGGATTCACGGTCAGCGCGCTCGACGGCGATCACAGCACGAAATACGCAGCTGGAACGGTCATGCGCCAAGATCCTTCGTCGGGCAAGCTCGAAAAGGGCTCGACGGTCACCATCTACATCTCCCTCGGAGCCGAATCCTACGACATTCCCAATGTCATGGGGTTGTCCAAATCGGAGGCTATCGGGAGATTGCGCGAGAAAGGCTTCACCAACGTCGGAACGACCGAGGCTTATAGCAGCGAGTACGCATCCGGCACGGTCATGGGCATGAGCGATTCAGGCTCGACCGATTCCCAAGATACCTACATCGAACTGACCATATCGAAGGGGCCGCAACCTTCGCAGAACGGAAACGGTGACAACGGCCACGGCAGCCACGGCAACGGCGGGAACGGTTCCGATTCGAGCGGCGGCGGCGGAACGGGATCGAACGGAACGGGGCAGGCAGCGTAAGGAACACGCGCCAAGGCCCTTCGAGTCACAGCGGTATTGAAAGGGTCGGGTCAGCACACCATGAGCAAGCGTTTCCATATTCCTTCCTGGGGCTACAAGCTCTTGCTGCTCGTAGCGGCGGCGGTCTGGGGGCTTGGAACCGTCGTCCTGAAGGACACCGTGGATGCGCTTCCGCCATTCTGGCTGGTCGGCATAAGATTCCTGTTTGCAGGGATCATCCTGTCGGCCATCTTCGCGCGCCGCATCGCGCGCAACCTCACGACCGAGACGCTTATCGCGAGCATCTTCCTCGGAGCGCTGCTCGGGCTCGCCTACGGCGCGAACACATCGGGGCTCCTGTACACCACTGCTTCTAAGAGCACGGTTATCACCGCCATGCAGTGCGTTGTGGTGCCGTTTCTCGCCTGGGCCATCTCGCGCACACGCCCGACCCTGTTCAACCTCATCGCCGCCGGCATGGGCATCGTCGGCATCGCCTTCGTATCGCTCGATGGGACGGAAGGATTCACCCTCGGGCTCGGCGAGGCCATCACGCTTCTGTCTGCCCTGCTCTTCGCCGTTCAAGTAGCCTTCATGGCGAAGCTCGGCGACGGGCGCGATGCCGTCGTCATGACAGCCGTGCAATTCCTGGTGGGAGGAATCGCCTGCCTGGCCGTAGGCGTGTGCTTCGAGCCTCTGCCTGATTTCACCGTGCTGGCCGACCCCGAGGTCGCACGCAACATCGCCTATATCATCGTATTCGCCTCGGTGCTGGCGCTCACGCTCGAGAACGTAGGGCTTGCCCATGTGGCCGCAGGTCCGGCATCGCTGATTCTCGCAACCGAAAGCGTCTTCGGCGTCGGCTTCGCCATCCTGCTCCTAGGCGAGGCCCTGACCAGCAATATCCTTGCCGGTTTCGTGCTCGTGACGCTTGCCATCGTCCTCAACGAGACCATCCCGATGATCCGACGCAAACGCCACGTGGTCATGCATCTGGGAAACGAAGGGGCGTTGCGGTAGCGCGGGATGTGCGGGCGGAAGAGCGCACGCGCCGCCCATCCCGCAGCTCGCGCTTCGAAAAGCGGAGAAGCTTGATACATATCGTCCAGCCGGCATCGACGCGCAAGAAAAACCCGAGAAATTGGATGCGTACCGCCTGACAAGCATGGCCAGACAAACGCCTGACAAGCATAGGTAGATAAGAGAAGGCCGAGAAGAAGGGGGGGCGTCGCCCCGACCAGGGCGACGCCCCCCCCTCATTGTAACCACGCAGAGACCCTCGTGCCGTTATTCGCGCTCAAGCGGAAACGTCATGCAGTGGGGACCGCCGCCGCCCTTGAGGATCTGCTCGAGATGCGGCTTGATGACGGTAATGCCCAGCGCCTCCATTGCATCATTGACCTTCTTGTTGTTTTCGAAGGAAATAACGCGTTCGTTGCCGATATTCTGCAGGTTGCAGTGATGGCGATACACGCCTTCCTGAGGAACATCGATCAACGTGAAGCCTCGCTTTTCAAGCATGGCGAGGAAATTGGCGGGAAGGGCATCCTTGCACACGACCGCAACCCTATCGGCAACGATATTGAAGCACATGTCGAGATGCAGGTTATCGCGCGTCGCCGGAACGCCGTACATGGTGTAGCCCTTTTCCTCCATCTGGCGCTTCACGTTCTCAAAGCCATCCCAATCGGTGCGGGCGATAACGCCATGAACGATGGTGTAGGGGTCTAGGAACCAGAAATCCCCGCCTTCGAATGCACCCGCCGTGCAACGGGCGACGATAGGAACCCCAAGTTCCTTGAGCTTCGCCTCGTACTTTTCGGATTCACCCTGACGGCAGGGCTCACGGAAACGGCCCATGATGACGCCTTCGGCCACCGAGGCGCCGAAGTCACGCGCATACACTTCGTACGGCAAGCCAGGCGTCGGATCCATCAACACCACATCCACGCCGTTTTCCTTGTACGCCTGGATCAGCTCGGCATGTTCGCGCTTGAATGCCTCGAGATCGGCCGTTTCGCCCTTTTCCATCCAATCTTCCGTGATGACGTTGATGGGCTCGAAGTTGAAATACGTCGGCGGACATAGGATGACGCGTTTCATCGGGCTGACCGCGCTGTCGTTGTAATGCTTCTTAGACATTTCGAATCCTCCTCTATACGTAGACGGCATTCTTTCCAACCACCTTGGAAACCAATGGATCCTTAAGGCAATCACGGGCCTGCATTGCCAGTCGGCTCGAAGCTAGCTGCCTCGGCCTGGACTCTATCGGCTATATCCTGCTGCTCCTTTATTTCCGCAAACAGCCTCTTGGTGTTCGTTCCCGGCGGTGTCGATTTATCCCTTACCGCATAGAGAACGACACCGATGCACAGCAAGATCAACAAGAGCGGATACTCGACGACGGGATCTGGCAATGCCGCCGGATTACCCGGGAAGGGAATAAGGATCAGCAGGAAGAGAACTCCCGCAATGGCAAGGCCCATATACATAAGCGGCTTTCCACCGGGATAGCGCGCCGGACGCCTTAGGTCGGGATACTTGCTGCGAGCCCTCAGAACGGAGGCGAGCGTAGAGCCCCAAAGCACGATGTAGGAAACGGCAGCGACATCGATCAAGGGAACGAACATCGACTGACCTAAGAATAAGATCGCTGCAGAAATCACGGAGACAAGCAGTATGCACGATGTCGGCGTCTTGTATTGAGGATGAAGCCTTCCGAATACCTTCGGCACCAAGCCTATCTCACCCATGGCATACAGCTGTCGAATCGCTGCGAAGAACACAGCATTGTATACGCCCACGACACCGAGGCAAGCGGCCACGATCAAAAGCGCTCCCAGCACAGGGAAACCGATGGATCCCATCGCCCAGGCGAATGGGGCTGTGTGCAAGAACGCGCCCGTAGAATCTTGCTCGATCAGATCGGTCCAGGGCACGATAAGCGTCGGAGCCAGCACGGTCAGGATGTACAGAATCGTCGCGACCGCAACCGCAAGCACGAGCATCAAACCGATTTTCTTATGGCTTACCGAAGCGGACGCCTCTTGCGCGCCTTTCGCAACGCTTTCCCATCCTGCGACGGAAAACGGAAGCATGGCGAGCAATCCGATAGAGCCCGAGAACACGTCTTTGCCGGCGGAAGCCACTGCCGGATCCGCCATGCGCTCCGCCAATCGAGCGGAAATATCAGCGGGATTCCAGTTGGCAAACGAAACGATGACCATAACAGCGGCGATAGAGCTGACGATGATCGTGATCGTCGTGCCGAAGTTCGCCGAAATCTTCGCTCCTTTGTGCGCTATCACCCCGATGCCGCAGATGAGCAGCAAACCGAGCACGACGGCAGGAAGCGTTATATTGGATCCGAGGACGTTGTACATCACGCCCTGCGTCGTTACTCCTGGCCACAGATTGCCTATCAGCCTCGATAAAGCAAGTGCCTCCCAAGCGCACAGTATGATGTTGACAAGCACGCCGAACCATCCGACGATCATGCCCCAAAATCCTCCGAAGCACAGATACGCATATGACATCTCGCCGCCCGCAAGAGGCATCATGGGAACCGCTTCGTAGTAGGCCAAGATCATGGGAAGCTCGACTAGGAAACACAGGATGAACGCGATGACTGCGCATTCGGGGCCGCCGGCGCGCGCAAGCCATGAATTCGTCGTGAGCAACCATGATGTCCCGAATACCGCCGAAAGTCCCAAGCCGAAAAACCCTATCGTCGTAATGGACTTCGCAAGCTTGACCTCAGTTTGCATGCCATCAGAGGTCTTATTGCCCTTCATTGCGTTCTCGCCTCCTCTCCTTCCTTTCGGATAACCCTCAGTCGACCTGAGGCCGTTCACCAGACTGCCGTTACGAACGAATCGTGGTGGCGACCAAAATGGCTTTCACCGCATGCATGCGGTTTTCCCCTTGATCGAAAATCACCGACTGGGGGCCTTCTTTCACTTCTTCGGTCATGTCCTCGCCGATATAACCCGGCAGGCAGTGCATGAAGACGGCGTTCTTATCCGCCTTGGCCATCGCGGAGGAATTGATCTGGTATGGCATCCAGTCTTTGATGCGCTTGTCCTTCTCTTCCTCGTTCTCGCCCATGCTGTGCCATGTATTGCCGTACACGACGTCTGCTCCATGAAGCGCTTGGTCGAAGTTCTGGGTAACCTCGATTTTGGAGCCGGACACTTCCGCCTGCTTCAAAGCACGCTCCCAAATGACAGGAGGAACGTCGTAGCCTTTGGGCGCCGCGATGCTCATATCCATGCCGAACATGGTGGCACCCAGCAGCAAGGAGTTGCACACGTTGTACACATCGCCCGCGTAGCAGATCTTCACGCCCTTGAAGTCACCCTTTTTTTCCTTGATGGTAAGGAGGTCGCACAAAGCCTGGCAGGGATGCTCCAATGCAGTCAGGGCGTTTATGACCGGATGCTTCATGTTCTGGGCGAATTCCTCAACGATTTCTTGACCGAATGTGCGAATGTACAGCCCGTCGAAATAGCGGTCGAGAATGCGCCCCGTGTCGGCGATCGATTCGCCACGGCTTGTCTGCAGCTCGTCGGGACGAAGGTAGAAAGACTGCGCACCGAGCGCCGTCGCGGCCGCATGAAACGAGTTGCGCGTGCGGGTTGATTTCTTCTCGAAGACCATCGCATACGCCTTGTCGCGCAGGTACGCATGAGGTTCGCCCATGACCCATTTGCGCTTCAGATCCTGAGCGATCTCGATCAGCTCGTTCATTTGCTCGGGGGTGTAATAGAGCAGTCCGAGGTAATCTTTCCCAGCCAAGTAGTGCTTCATGATGAAACCTCCTACGTCTTTCAGGGGGATGTCCCATACAACCCCTGTTCAAAGGGTACCGACTGATGCACCGAAACATAGCTGTTCGAATCTCTATATATGATGCTGATTGCTGTTCGGTTCTATAGATCGTCTTTATTAATGTCGGCATCCTTGATTCGAGAATCGAGCAACGATACCGAGACCATGATTGCACCGCTCACGGCAAGGCCGATCATGATAGGCTCCACCGCGGTCGTCCCCATAAGGCCCAGACCGAGCAGGATGACGACGGACGAAACGACGATGGAGGCGAGCGCCGCCTTCGCCGTCGCCTTTTTCCAGAACATCCCTAAGATGATGGGAAAGAACAGTGCTCCGGAAAGAATCGCATATGAAGCATCCAACGCAGCGATCACGTTGTTCAGCCATACCGCGACGACTATCGCGACCGCCCCGACGCATGCCGTCATTCTCCTGCTGGCTTTCAGAAGCATTCGATCTTCTTCCAAATACTCCTTCGCGACAGCCTTCGACTTCGTCCTCAGGTATGCCGAAGCCGGCTTTATCACATCATTGGTGAGCAGCGAAGAAGATGCCAGCAATGTTCCTGACGCCGTGGACATAAGCACAGCAAGAACCGCGGTGAGAACCAAGCCGAGCGCACCCGTCGGAAGAACTTCGTCCGCCATCTTCGCGAAAACGAGCTGCGCATCATCGATTCCAGGCATATAAACGGCTGCAGCCATACCCACCAACGTGCACGCGATCGCGTAGAACAGGATGAATGCTCCGGATGCGATTCCGCTTCGCCTCGCCACCTTCACCGATCGCGCGGTTAGGTATCTTTGCCATAGGTCTTGGCCGACAAGGGCACCAAGGCAGTAGAGGAAGAAGTATTGCACGATGGTCGGGAATCCTATGCTTGTGATGTCGAAGTATGACGAAGGCAATGTCGCCCCCATCGCCGAAAGGCCGCCGGCGGCATGCACGCATGCCGGCATCATCACAAGCGTCACGCCAGCAACGATTAAGATGAATTGAATGAAATCGGTGAGCGTGATCGCCCACATGCCGCCAAGTATCGTATAAGCGACGACAACGACGCCCACAACGAGCATCGACATCGCGGAATCCCATCCGGCAAACCCCTGCAGGATGGTCCCCATGGCGATAGCCTGCGTCGCACACACCATCATGGTGTACAGCGCCGATACCAAAGCCGTGACTACGCCGGCCTTCGCGCCGAACCGTTTCGTCAGCAGCTCCGCCACGGTGAGCACCTCGAGTTCTCGAATGCGCTTCACGAGCAGAATGCCGACCAGCATCAATCCGAGTCCCAGCATGGACACGAGCCAGATGCCGGAAATGCCGTACCGATAGCCCAGCGCCGTGCTCCCGATAGTCGAAGCCCCGCCAAGCAAGACCGCGCTTAGGCAGGCGAATGTGATGCCATATCCGAGCCGGTGCCCCGCGACAAGATAATCGCTCGACGCCTGGGCCTTTCGCGAGGAATACACCCCCACCGCGATTATCACGAGAAAATAGCCGATCACGATTCCGATGTCTAACCCGGTCATAGGAGTGACCTCCGATCATTCGGTCATGACATGTCGAATCATTTCGATGTTCTGAACGGCGCGCTGAAGCCTACCGTTATTTTCCCATCGGAAAACAAGCTCCTGCGCCTGTAAAAACCTCTAACCGTGGAGCGTGATTCTGTACATATCCACATTCGTCGGGGTGATTCGGAGACAAAGCGCTATGGAATATACCGAGCAAGCACTGAGGCGATGAACAGCTCCACGCGCCCGAACGATGACTTGAAAGACCTGCCGCTGAGCGACTCGATCGACTTCAGACGAATCCTCAACGTGTTCTCGTGAATACCGAGCGCACGTGCCGTATCGGGTATCGACTCGTCGTTGAAAAAGAACTGATGGAGGGTGGCCTGGAGCTGAACCTTGCTCTCCTTGTCATGCAGAGCCACCTTGCCGAGCACGTCTTCGAAGAAATCGGAGATGAATTCCGTCTCCATGGACCGGGCATTCTTCGCCAGAACGCGCAGCAGCCCCAAATCATCGTAGAACAGGCATTGGTCATTGACGAGGCTCATGAAGTCTAGGCAGGACAAAGCCTCTTCGCAGGCAGATGCGATGCGTGCCACGGAGTGCACCCTACTCACGGCGAATCGAACGTCGCCATCGCCTATATAGCGCCTGACCTCCTCGCAGACAGAACGCACGCGCTCGCGATCTTCTTTGCTCACGACCGGACAGAAGAAAACCGCCTTATCATCCTTCACGCAGTACATCACGTCTTTGACGAGGGCGTCGTCGTGGGCCTTCAAGGTCCGTGCGAACCCGTCGTAATCCACCCGCACGGCGGAATCGGATGACGAGACGATAAGCTGGTATGCATCATGAACGTTCCGACGCAGACGGCTTGCCCGTGCCTTGATTTCCCCCGTGGTTTCAAGCGCGCCGTCGATCAGCTCGCTGAGAAACTCGTAATAGTAATGCTCTTCGATCTGCCTAAGCGCCCGTTCCTTGATGAGGCAGAGCATAAGGGCGGAATTCACCTGGTCGATATCGAAATCGCTCACGGAAAGCTCCGGCGACCCAAGGCTCCAGTAGACGGCGTAATACCTGCTCGTCCTTTTATCGACGCGAACGACTTTGCAAGAACCTTCGATGTCGCGAAGAACAAAGGCACCGGGAAGACTTGAGGATCCGCGCGCCTGCCCCTTGAGAAGGCCCGACACCGAATCCCAATCCATAGGGGACGACCCTCCGAGCACGTACCATCCATCGCTCGCGAATACAGCGACACCGCAGCCGAGGTGGCGACACGCCACATCGCATACCTGTGCGAGTTCTCCCCCGCGAACCATCGCGTCATTAAGGGCGTCACCGAGCTTCAAAGCCTCGTTAACCAGGTAGAACTGCTCTTTAATGATGTATTGCTGAATGGGAGTGCTCAGCCTGACCCATGAATAGCAGTTCGGCACTACCACGATAGGCAAATCAAGGCGCTTGGCGTGCTCAACGGCATCTTCCGGAATCGAATCCACGTAGTACTGCAGCTTGATGAACAACCCTGCAGACCGCTTCTTCGACAGCCCTTCGAAGAAGGCCTTCCATTCCATGGAATTCAAGGAGGTCAGCGACGCGCCGTTGGAAAAGAGGATTTCATAATCGGACATCCAGTTGAAGATCTCAGGATTGTCCATGATAGTCACTGACTTCACAGGCTGGGAAAGAGACACGCCAGGATTCAGCAGGCGGCATTCCTTGAGCTCCGATAGCGAGAGGATTTCGGCGATCGTCGCATCCATCGGACCCTCTTTCCTGGTTTGATTCGCTGGATGCTTGCAATCGCTGCTCAAGCATCCCTTCCGTCGAAGAGTATATCCTCTGCCGGGAGCATGTGTTTATCGAGACGGAAGATGCGACGTGCGCATTCGATTCGCGTACAGCGGCTCAAGGTTGCTACAATCGCGCGCATGAAGATCGTGGCGCCTACATCCATCTGGTTCTATAAGACGCTCCTCGTCCTCGCGACGCTGTTCTGGGGCTTCTCCTTCGTCGTTGTCAAAGGGGCCTTGGACGACATGACTCCGGGATGGCTCACGAGCATCCGCTTCCTGCTGACCGCGATGATAGTCGGATTCGTCTGCCGGAAGACCATCCGTCGCCATTTCAACCGCGAGCACATCCTATACGGATGCGTGCTGGGCATCGTCGCGTTCTTCGCCTTCTGGGTGCAAAACGTCGGCCTGACCGACACGACCCCCGGACGCAATGCGTTCCTAACGGGCACGTATTGCGTCATCGTCCCATTTCTGTACTGGGCCATCGATCGCAAGCGTCCGACTATCTTCAACATCGTCGCCGCGCTGCTCTGCATCGGCGGCGTCGGCTTCATCTCTCTCGGACACGACCTGTCTTTCGCCTTGCGCTGGGGCGACGGTCTGACGCTCTTCTCCGCCTGCTTCATCGCATTGCACATGGTGTTCGTCGCGAAATTCGCCAAGGGCCACGACATGTTGACCCTGACGTTCTTCCAGCTGCTCTCGAGCTCCGTCTTCGGCATGCTCATCAGCACCTTCGCAGAACCTCTTCCCGCCATGGCGGCATTCGCGTCAACCAGCTTCCTCGTCCAGATGGGCTACCTCGTCATCTTCGCGTCCGCGCTCGCAATGGTGTTCCAGAATCTCGGGCAGACACGGGTTCCGCCCACGCAGGCCTCGCTTATCCTGTCGCTCGAAAGCGTGTTCGGCGTGATATTCAGCGTGCTGCTCTACGGCGAAGACATGACCTTGCAGCTCTTCGTTGGATTCGCGCTCATCTTCACCGGCCTCGTCATCTCCGAAACCCTGCCGCGCCCGAAGAAATACCCCGATCCGCCGGAGAAATTCACCGGAGCCCTTGCTAACGACGAAGACTAGCGTCGCCTCTCCCGGCGGATCTCGACGCTGGCATACGCGAGCGGAAGCCCGATGGGAGCCCATGGCTTTTTGAGCTGCACCTCAACGGCTTCAACCATCGGGAATTGCGCAAGGATTTCAGATGCCAGGCCCTCGGCCGCCGCCTCGATCAGCTTGAATGCGCGAGCACGGAGGAAACCATCCGCAAGGCGGCACACGGCGCCGTAGTCGACGCTGGCAGATAGGTCGTCACGTTCCCCTGCCGGCCTCAGATCAGCCTCAAGGCGCAGCGAGATCAGAAACTTCTGACCAAGGGCGTTCTCTTCGGGAAACACCCCGTGATGCGCGAACACTTCCAAATCGGATATGACGATGGCGTCCATAAGACCTCCTCTATTCAGCGCATTGCGACAGCCTCTAAATTTTGACCTCGAGATTCTTCTCGGTATCCGACCAGGAGCATTCCGCGCGCGCGGCGCAATCGAAGCAGAGCCTCGATGCCTTGTCGGCAGCATAGAGGATGCGTCCCAGCTCGGAAGAATCCTCGGAAAAGCGCCGATGCTCCCGCACGGCCGTCACGATGGCATCCTTCTCGTCGGCGGTGAAGGCATCGATGCCTTCCAGAATCTCCCACGCGTAGCGGGCGCCTGCTTCTTCATGCGGAGTGCCGTGCTCGTACTGGTCCGCCTTGCCGATATCATGCAGAAACGCTGCCGCATACACGACGTCCTTGCGATAGGAAATCCCCTGTTCAAGCACGTGAATATAGGCGATGCGCGCAACGGAGGCCAAATGATCGGGACCATGCGTGCAGAAGGCGCGCCGTTCCTCGCATGCGGCCAGCCGCTCCATCTGGAAACGGTAGATCGCATGCGCACGAATCTCGGCAATGACGGGCATTTCCGCGAAAAGCGTCTGCACGCGCGACATGAGAATCGTCCTGCGTCCTAGCGCACCATGGCGAAGAACTCGGTCACCAGGGAGGAATCGGTGGTATATTCCCCTCGCTTGGCGACCGTGACGGTCTTGGTGCCCGGTTTTGAAACGCCGCGCATGGACATGCACATATGCTCGGCTTCGATCATGACGATCGCGCCGCGGGCGCCCGTGTGCGCCATGATGGCGTCGGCGACCTGCGCGGTCAGACGCTCCTGCAGCTGAGGACGACGGGCGTACACTTCCACGGTGCGTGCAAGTTTCGAAAGCCCGACGACCCTGCCGTTCGGAAGGTAGGCGATATGCGCGCGACCGAAGAAGGGAAGCAGGTGATGCTCGCACAGCGAATGGAACGGGATATCCCGCTCCAGCACGACCTCGTCGCTATCGACCGTGAACGTTGTGCTCAGGTGCTTCTCGGCGCTCTGGTCGAGACCTCCGCACACCTCCGCATACATGCGCGCGACGCGCTCCGGCGTTTCAAGCAAGCCCTCGCGGTCGGGATCTTCCCCGATTCCCTCAAGAAGGAGCCGCGTGGCGGCTTCGATTTTCTGCTGATCGATCATGGCACCCCTCATGCACGGGTTGAAATGACGTTCGGACGCACGTGTCGTTGATGCGAAATGCAAGGGTACCACCCTGGGCAGGCGGGCATGATCGAATCGTCGAATCCACATGCCGCGTACGCCGAACAGGAAAAGCTTTGATAGAATGGCTTGCGCGCCTCAGTAGCTCAGGGGATAGAGCACCGCTCTCCTAAAGCGGGTGTCGGCGGTTCGAATCCGCCCTGGGGCACCACCTCGCACCATCGCGGGCCGTCTTGCAGAAGGCGGCCCGTTTTCATGCTTACGTATCGCGGCGCGGATGGATGATGCCGCCTATATGCAGATCGATGCCGGGAATAGGCACGATCGGGAAGTCATGGCATCTTCGATACGACCGCCGCGATGAGAAGTTCTAGCCTTCGAAGCCATCGGGGTTCATCGACTGCCAACGCCAGGAATCCTCGCACATGCGGTCGATGCCAAGCTTTGTCTGCCAACCCATCTCGCGCTTCGCCTTGGCCGGATCGGCCCAGAACGCCGGAAGGTCCCCGTCGCGACGGCCGCCCACTATATAGGGAATATCGTGGCCGCAGGCGCGTGAGAACGCGTGGACGAGCTCGAGCACCGAGGTGCCTTCGCCGCTGCCCAGGTTGAACGCCTCGATGCCATGGCGCCCCTCCATCCACCGCAAGGCTTCGACATGGCCCTGCGCGAGGTCGACCACGTGGATGTAATCGCGCTGGCAGGTGCCGTCGGGCGTTGGGTAATCGTCGCCGAAGACGTGAAGCACGTCGCGCTTGCCGATCGCCACCTGCGTGATGTAGGGCATGAGGTTGTTCGGGATGCCTTTGGGGTCTTCGCCGATGAGCCCGGACGGATGAGCGCCGACGGGGTTGAAATAGCGCAGCAGCACGGCGCTCCAGCGTCCGTCGGAGGCGCAAAGATCGGCGATCATCTGCTCGATCATCCATTTCGTCCAGCCGTACGGGCTGCTGGGAGACCCCTTCGGCATGGTCTCTTCGTACGGCACGGGATTGCCGCCGTACACGGTTGCGGAGCTGGAGAACACGATGGACCGGCAGCCCGCCTCGTTCATCGCATGGAGCAGCTCCATCGTGCCGCCCAGGTTGTTGCCGTAATACTCGAGCGGCTTGGACACGCTTTCGCCCACGGCCTTGAAGCCGGCGAAATGGATGACCGCATCGATCGGAAAGCGCTCGAAGACACTGCGCATGGCCTGCGCGTCGAGCAGCGTCGCACGGATGAAATGGAGGCGCGCCGATGCGCCGGCCGGTGCCGCGCCCGCCTGCTCATCGGCGGCGACGATATCCCTGATGCGGTCGATCGCGACTTCGCTCGAATTCGAGAGATCGTCCACCACGACGACTTCGAAGCCCGCATCCAAAAGCTCGACGCAGGTATGGCTGCCGATGAATCCGGCGCCGCCGGTCACGAGGATGGTCTGCATGATGCTTCCGCCTTCCCTATCAGCTACGTTCGATCCAGTATATCCCGCGCGGCCAACAAGCCCGCCCTCATGCACGCGACATCGCATAACGCCCTTTTCGAAAGGAGTGGAACCGTTACAATCCGATATGAGACACGACACGCACGCCGAGCACCTTTGGAGGCCGCCATGGCATACCGCAACTTCTCCCCTGACATGCAGAACCGTATAGAGCACGACCGAGCGCACGGGATCATGAATCCTCATCGCTGCCTAGATGATGCCGCCGTCAGGCGCGATCAGAAACGCGATGCGTCGCCGAGGCTGCATCGCCCGCCGTTCGTCCGCGACGTGGACAAGATCATAAACCTTGCGCCGTACAACCGCTATGCAGGAAAGACCCAGGTCTTCAGCTTCGTGCGCAACGACGATATCTCGCGCCGCGGCCTGCACGTGCAGCTCGTGGCGCGTACCGCCCGCTCGATCGGGCGCGTGCTGGGGCTGAACGAAGATCTGATCGAAGCCATCGCGCTCGGGCATGACCTGGGCCATACGCCCTTCGGCCATGCAGGAGAAGCCATCTTGAACGATCTGTCCATGCAGAGCATGGGTCGCGCGTTCAACCACAACGTGCACAGCGTGCGCATCCTCGACGCGCTGTACAGCCGCAACGTCAGCCTGCAGACGCTTGACGGCGTCATCTGCCATAACGGCGAAAGCAGCCAGAAGGTTTTCCGTCAGGGAACCATCCATGACTTCGGCGCCTTCGACGACATGGTGGAACGCTGCTACACCGACCCCGAAAGCATCGGCACGCTGCGCCCTTCCACGCTCGAAGGCTGCGTCGTGCGCATCTCGGACATGATCGCGTATGTAGGCAAAGACCGCCAAGATGCGATCAACACCGGCTCCATCGAGTCGGACGACATGTTCTCCGGAGGCGTGATCGGCGTGCAGAATGCCGAGATCATCAATAACCTCACAGTCGACATCGTGGAACACAGCTACATGAAGGATCGCATCGAAATGAGCGACGAGGCCTTCCGCAGCCTGAAGACGGCCAAAGCCGAGAACTACGAGCGCATCTACCTGACCGGCGAGCAGGGCGATGTCTACCGCGATGAAATACGCCCCATGTTCGAAGAGATGTTCGAGGTCGTCGTGCACGACGTCCGGACGCGCAACGAGTCCTCGCCGGTGTGGCGCCATCTGGTCTTGCCGCTTGAACGCCAGCGCAGCTGGTACGACAACCTGGAGCCCTACCGCGATGAGCGCCCGGAGCAGATCGCCGTGGACTACCTGGCCGGCATGACCGACGAGTACTTCCTGGCGGCGCACGCCTTCATGTGCCCGAACAGCACCCATGGCGTTCGATTCCGCAGCTACTTCGACGGATTCGACTACCGCCGCTAGGTATTCGTGTGCCAACAGGCCGTTTGCGCCGGCATGTACCCTGGACCTCGCAGAGGCGAAGGCGGCTTCTCCCGCGTTGCGACAGCGGTTGGCGAAACGGGCCTGCGCGACGAATAGCGGGGTATCCCGCGCTCTGCGGATTCCTTCTAGTAGCGGCTGTCGAAGATCCGACGCGTCTTCTTGGTCGAGCGCGGAAGCTCGCCCAGAGGAACGCCCCTCGCCTCGGGCGTGCATCCGATCTTCGCCTTGAAGACGGCGGCCAGCTCGGATTCGCAATGCTCCTTGGCTTCGCCTTCAAGCTCCGTCTCGAAGATGAGCGTCAGGATGTCGTGGCCGGATATGGTCTCGATCAGCACCTGGTATTCGGACGACGCGCCGTCGACGAACTGCAGGCATTCCTCGATCTGGGCGGGGAACATATTGCAGCCCTTCACCTTGATCATGTCGTCGGTGCGCCCGACGAGCGTGTCGATGCGCGGGAATTCGGCACGCCCGCACGGGCAGTCGCCGGGAACGAACCGCGTCAAGTCATGGGTGCGATAACGGATGAGCGGGGCGCCCTGCTTGCGCATCGTGGTCAGCACCAGTTCCCCAACCTCGCCGTCGGGCACGGGAACGCCCGTCTTGGGGTCGACGATCTCCGCGTATACGTAGTCGGTGAACAGGTGCATGCCCGCATGCGCGTCGCAGCTGATGCCGATGCCGGGTCCGTAGATCTCGGTCAGCCCGTAGATGTCGTAGATGGTGATGCCCATCTCGTGCTCGATGCGTTCGCGGGTCTTCTGGCCCCAACGCTCGGATCCGATGATGCCGCGCTTCAAGTGGATCTTGTCGCGCAGGCCGCGCTTGTTGATCTCTTCGGCGAGCAGCAGCGCATACGAGCTGGTCGCGGTAATGACCGTGGATCTCAGGTCTTGCATCATCTGCAGCTGCTTGTCGGTATTGCCTGGACCGGTCGGGATGGCCATGGCGCCCAGGCGCTCGCAACCGAATTGAAAGCCGATGCCGGCTGTCCACAGGCCGTAACCTGGGGTTATCTGCACGCGGTCTTCATTCGTGACGCCGGCGATCCGATAGCAGCGGGCGAACATGTCGGCCCAGTCGTCCACGTCCCGCCTCGTGTAGGGAATGACGACCGGCGTGCCCGTCGTGCCCGATGAGCTGTGGATGCGCACGACGTCGGCATCGGGAACCGCCTGGATGCCGAGCGGATAGGCGTCGCGCAGATCGGCCTTCTCGGAAAATGGCAGCCGCTCGAAATCCTCCTGGCTCCGAACATCGTCGAGATCTATGCCCTCGAACTTCTTCGCATAGAAGGGGGAGCGCTCCTTGATGGTGGAAAGCAGCGTTTTGATCTGCGCAAGCTGGTCAGCGGTCATGTCCATGGGAAGATCCTTTCGAACGGCGCATCGCATCAAGCGCCGATGCGAGAGACGACACGGTCGACGGCGGCGAGATTCATGTCCCTGAATCGGGGTTTCACGCAGGCGGCAACCGCGCTTTTCAGCTCGTCCGCCGTCAGGCCCAAGACACCTTTGGCGCAGGCCGACGCGAGCAGCACGACGTTCAGCGCCTTCGGATTCCCGATATCGGCGAGCAGCGGCGCCTCGTCCACGACAATAAGGGAATCACACCGTTCGCGCAGGGCGGCAAGGGCGGATGCGGACGAATACCCGCTCTGGGCAAGCGCGGCCGTGACGGGCTGAATCGCACGCGATGCGGTCACAAGCGTTCCGGCGGAGGAAAGGAACCGCAGGCACCGAGCGGCCTCGCCCGGTTCGAACGCGATGACGAGATCGGCCTGGCCCCGCGCGACCAGAGGAGATGAAACCGTCTCGCCCGCATTCCCCATGCGCACGTGGCTCACCACGCTGCCGCCGCGCTGCGACATGCCGATCGTCTCGGCGGTGCGCACCTGCCATCCACGAGCCTCGGCCGCCTGGGCGAGCACCTTCGCGGCGAGCACCGTGCCCTGGCCGCCGACGCCCGTGAGAACGATATTCCTCATGCGTGCGCCTCCTTGCCCGTCCGAACCTCGACCGGCATGCCGTCAGGCACCGTCATGGCGCCGTATGGGCAGACCTGCACGCACTGGCCGCAGCCCATGCAGATGGTTTCGTCGATCGTGATGCGACCGTCCATGAAGCCGATCGCGGGGCACCCTATGGCGGTGATGCAGCGTCGGCACTTCGTGCACGCATCTTGATCGACGATGCAGGCGGATGCCGGGCGAATCAGATTCACGCAGGGCGCCTCGAAGATAACCGCGGAAGGGCCAACGAAATCGAGCGAGCGCTTCACCGCGTCGATGCTTTCATCCAGGCAGTGCGGATTCGCATGCTCGATCATCCTGACTCCGAGGGCGGACAGCACGGCCTCCACATCGAGCGGATCGGATTTCGTGCCCATGAGCGTATCGCCGGTACCTGGGTGGGGCTGATCGCCCGTCATGGCAGTCGTACGGTTGTCCAGCACGCAAATCACGATATCGTGCGCGTTGTACACGGCATTCGCGACGCCCGTCATGCCCGATGCGAAGAAGGTCGAGTCCCCGATGAAGGCGATCTGCTTCGCATCGGGCTCCGCAACCTTCAGGCCCTGAGCCATCGTGATGCCCGCGCCCATGCATAGGCAGGTGTCGATAGCGTCCAGCGGCTTGGCATTTCCCAAGGTGTAGCAGCCGATGTCGCCCGAGAAGACGACCTTGCGGCGGCGTGCCGCCCGCTTCGCCGCGTAGAAGGCGCCGCGGTGCGGGCACCCTGCGCACAGGACCGGAGGGCGGACCGGGACTTCGATGTCGGGAAGATCGCGCTTCTCCGCGGTCTCGGTACCGGCGCGATCGGCCGCCGCCGCCATTGCCGCGTCCGCCGCGGCGGCCACACCATCTGCAGCATCCGGTGCGAACCCGAGCATCCGTTCAAGCTGGGACAGCACGTTGTCGACGAGGTTCTCGCCCGCCATCTGCGTATCGCCCGTGCGCTTGCCGCGCACGCGGGCGACGGCGCGGCCGTCCATCGCACGACGCCCCATGAGCGCGCACAGTTCGTCTTCGATCACGTAGTCGAGCTCTTCGAAGACGATGATCTCGTCAAGGCCGTCCACGAATGAGTCGACCAGGTTGGCAGGGAACGGATACGGCGTTCCGATCTGCATGAACCGATAGGCGGGCAGGGCGTCGGAATGCATTGCGGCCAGAATCGCAAGCGCTTCACGCGTGTATGCAGTCGAAACGCCGCCGCACACGATGCCCAGGCGAGCGCTCTCTCCGTGATGTTCGACAGGGTTGAAGCGGCCGAGGCCGCGCGCATCCGAGAAATCCTCGGCAATACGCGCGAGACGCTCGACGATCTCGAGGTGGCCGCGATACGACCGCGCGGGGAAGATGACCCAGCGGCTATCGTCCTTGGTGAAGCCCCGCGCCGGACGGCCATACGTTTCATCGGGCACATCGACATACGTAGACGAATGGCAGACCCGCGTGGTGGGCCGTACGATGACCGGCGTGCGATAGGCCTCGGACAGCTCGAAAGCCGCCGCCATCATATCCATGCCTTGTTCGATGTTCTCAGGATCGAACACGGGAACCTTCGCGAAGGACGCGAACCGCCGCGTGTCCTGTTCGGTCTGCGACGATATGGGACCCGGATCGTCGGCGACATAGAGCACGCAACCACCCTCGACGCCGACGTAATTCAAACTCATCAGGGGATCTGCCGCCACGTTCAGCCCCACCTGCTTGCAAGTGAAAAGCGTGCGGGCGCCGGCATACGACGCACCGGCCAACATCTCGAGCGCAGCCTTCTCGTTCGTCGACCATTCGACATGAACGTCGTGAGCGCCGCCGGAAGCGACGCGCGCGGCGACGGTCTCAATCACCTCGCTCGACGGCGTGCCCGGATATCCGGCGATGACGGATGCCCCCGCCGCCAACGCCGCATGGGCGAACGCCTCGTTTCCCATGAGAAGCTTCTTGGGCATGCGATTAAGCCTCCGCCATGCCCTGCTTGAAATCCCTGATCTTCCGACGGGCCTCCGCATCCCCCGTGCCGAGCATCTGCACGGCAAGGATGGCGGCGTTCTTCGCGCCGTTGATGGCGACGCAGGCTACCGGAACGCCCGAGGGCATCTGCACCATGGACAGCAGCGAGTCAAGCCCGCCCAGGTCGGACGTCTTCATAGGAACCGCGATGACGGGCAGCGGCGTGTACGCGGCAACGACGCCGCCCAGGTGAGCTGCCTTGCCCGCCGCAGCGATAATGACGCGCAGGCCGCGGGCCTCGGCGGATTCCGCCCATGCATGCACTTCGAGAGGCTTGCGATGGGCCGACGCGACTTTAACCTCGTAGGCGATGCCGAATTCATCGAGCTGCTTCATGCACGGCTCCATCGCCGGCATGTCCGATACGCTGCCCATGACGATGCCGACGAGCGGGGTGGCGCTTTCTCCCATGGGTTCCCCTTTCCAAGACGGTCGGTTACTCCGATGCGAGCTCCGGCATGGGCTCGCGATACGCCGCGGCCGATTCCTTTCCGACGGTGGCGCGCAGCACGAACAGCGTGCCGATCGTAAGCGCGATGCCTACCGGGAGCACGATGATCCAGTTCTGCACGAAGCCGGCGAGCACGTACATCGCGAACGAGATGCCGGCGACGGTCAACGCATAAGGAAGCTGCGTGGAAACATGGTCGATGTGATAGACGTTCGCGCCGGCAGACGCCATGACCGTCGTGTCGGAGATGGGCGAGCAGTGGTCGCCGCAGACCGCGCCCGCCAAGCAGGCGGAAATGCCGATGGTCAGCAGCGTCGGGTCGCCCTGGAAGATCGGCAGCACGATCGGGATGAGAATGCCGAAGGTTCCCCAGCTCGTGCCGGTTGCGAAGGCAAGACCCACGGCAACGAGGAAGATGATCGCGGGCAGCATGGACGCAAGCCCGGCCGCCGCACCCTCCATCAGGCCGGCAACGTAGACATCTGCGCCCAGCGAGTTGGTCGCGAGCTTGAGCGTAAGCGCGAACGTCAGAATGAGCAACGCGGGAACCATGGCGATGAAGCCGTCGGAGATGGCGGCCGTCGCCTTCTTGAATGTGATGACGCGGCGGGCAAGCAGATATGCGAACGTGATCACGAGCGCGCAGAGCGTGCCGAGCGGCAATCCGACCGACGCCGTGGTGTTGGCGAAAGCGCCGGATACATCGCCGTAGCCTTCGGCGGCGGGATCCCAGAATCCGCCGACGTACATCATGCCGATAACGCAGCCGACGATCAGAACGATGACGGGAACGATCATGTCCCAGAGGGACGAGCGTTTGTTCTCCATGCTCTCATCGTTGCCCAGGCCGCCCAGGTCGCCCGTGCGATACGCTTCGAGCTCCTTCTTCGCCATAGGACCGTAATCGAAGCCCATGACCGAAAGGCCGATGACGAAGACGATGGTGAGCAGCGAATAGAAGTTGTAGGGAATGGCCTGGATGAACAGCTGGATGCCCGTGATGCCGCTGTCGAGGTCGTGAGCCGTGGCGGACACAGCGGCGGCCCACGAGGAAATCGGCGCGATCATGCAGATCGGAGCTGCGGTCGCATCGATGATGTACGAAAGCTTCGCGCGGGAGACGCGCCCGCCGTCGGTCACGGGACGCATGACCGCACCGACCGTCAGGCAGTTGAAGTAGTCGTCCACGAAGAGCAAGACGCCCAGCGCGAAGGTGGCGAGCTGGGTGCCGATGCGGCTCTTGACGTGCTTCGCGGCCCACGAGCCGAACGCGGCAGAGCCACCGGCGTTGTTGATCAGCGCGACCATGATGCCGAGCATGATCAGGAACAGGAAGATTCCCGCATTCCCCGGATCTCCGATGGCGTTGACGAAGCCGACATTCGCCTCTTCCCCGCCGGCCGTGGTCACGGTGCCGGAGATGATGTAGGTAAGGGTGTTGACGGGATCGAACCCCGCAAGCAAGGCGGCGCCGACCACGATGCCGACGAACAGAGACGTATACGTCTCTTTCGTGATGAGGGCCAAAACAATGGCCACTAGAGGCGGGACGAGCGCCCAGAACGTTCCGACGAATTCCATGTCCTTCTCCTTCTACCCTGGCAGTGCAGGCCATGACGAATCACGGCCCGTGAGGAGGAATGGCACCCATCCGCGCCGGCCCTGATAGCTCATCCGCATCGGCGGCAGTCCGCAGGATATTGTCCTGCGTCCCAGGCTCGCAGCGTCGGAAACCGCTGCGCCCTTCGGCGGTCCGTCCCTTTCGCCCCGCGTCTTTCCGGACATGCATGCGGAGCTACTGATGAAGGCCGCGCCTCTATCACGCCTGTCACTTACAACAAGTCTTTACATTATATCCGCTGCCAAACGAAGGAACGGCGCATTTTCAATGCTTCGGGGAAAGGCATCCTGACCTGAAAGCGGTATCGGATGATCCCGCGAGAGACGGCGCTTCCTTGCATATATCGAACGGTCAAGGTATCATTCGAAGGCATCTTTCACGGAGAGATGACCGAGAGGCCGAAGGTGCTCGCCTGCTAAGTGAGTATGCCCCAAAAGGGCATCTGGGGTTCGAATCCCCATCTCTCCGCCAGAACACGCAACGGCCCGAACTGCGTTCCTGCAGTTCGGGCCTTTTTTGCTCAAAACCCGACGAACGCCCGGTTCTTTCGACCGAACTCCGTCTATCGGCGAATCGAAGCCACGGATGGCGCCATCTCCTCGACGGCCGCTGCGGACGCGCCTTCCCCCTCCTGCTTCACGCCGACGAGCCGCGAGAACACCTTCATCGCCACGGCGATGTTCGCGTCGGGGAAATCGTACGGGGTCGTATGCACGTCGGGATAGTCGAACCCGTTGCCGATGTAGAACATGCATCCCGGAGCTTTCTGCTGATAGTAGCCGAAGTCTTCGGATGCACGCACGGGCGACGGGTCGGGCAGGGTATGCCACGCAACGCCTGCGGCTTCCGCTGCGGCGCGCACCGCATCGGCGCACTGCTTCGCATTGATCGTCGCCGGGAAGACGTCGCTCAGCTCGAACTCGACGGCCATGCCCGCCTCGGCGGCATGCTCGCGCGCCAGGGATTCGAGCGCGGCTTGCAGCTCATCGATCTCTTCTTCGTATTGGGCGCGCAGGGTCATGAGCAGACGACCTTCGCCGGCGTTCACGCCGAAGTTCGCCGACCCGACGTCCACCTGCACGATCGTGCACATGACGTATCCCTTATGGTCCTCGGGCCGCGTCAGCCCCGGCACCGCATCCACGACCTTCGCGATGGCGAACGCCGGATTGATGCCGTTCTCAGGTTCGGCGGCATGCGAGGTCTTGCCGTGGAACGCGATGGCGAGCCCGCGGGATGCCGGCATCGTGGGGCCGTCTATCACGTTGACGGTCCCCGCCTCCATCCGAGACCAGTTGTGGAACGCGTACACCTCATCGACGCGTTCGCGCTCGATGACCTCGCACGCCACGCGTGCGCCGTCGCCGACCTCTTCGGCATCCTGGAAGATGAAAACGACGTTCTTGTCGGCGCCCTTCTGGTCGACCTCGAGCGCAAGCCCGGCAAGGGACGCGGAATGCCCGTCGTGCCCGCACTTGTGCGAAACGCCGGGGTTGCGCGATGACCAGGGCATCCGGATCCCTTCATCGATCGGCAGCGCATCGAAGTCGGCACGCACGGCCACGGTCTCGCTCGAACCGTGGCAGATGTAACGCGCGTAGAAATATCCTTTGCCCTCGTCGATGATCTCCAGGTTGCGCGTATGGGCATGCAGGAAATCGATCAGGCGCCGGCGCGTCCAGACCTCATGGTTCGAGAGTTCGGGATGGGCGTGCAGCTCGTGACGGAGCTCGGTAACCAGTTCCACGTTGTCCATGCGCATTCCTCGATTCGGAAACGCAGCCTCGCGACGCGGCGGCTTTCACCTGCGCCCCGTCTGAGGCATCGTTTTATAGAATGCGCAATTCTATGCACGCATGCAGGGTGATGAAAGGAGAAATATCCATCTGCACGTATATTTTTCGCAACGCATACAGATTTGCATCGCGAATTCGACATGAGACGAGATCGCGCCGCTCCCTTACCACGCCCGCTTCTGGGCGCCGAGATTCGAAGAGCGTTCCTCGGGCATCACGCGCACGCCGGCCGACGAACAGGCGCAGCTGCGCGCCCACCAGCCCTTGAGCTTCGCCGCAGACACGATGGCCAGCGCCGATGCGATATCGTCGACTATGGCGAAGGTGGCCGATCCGCTTCCGGAAAGCAGGACTTCCGGCGCGCCCGTCGCGGAGATGCCGACGCCTGGCTGGGCAGCGAGCCATGCGCGTATCTCGGAAAGCTCGGGAAGCACCCGCTCGGATGCCTGCGCGAGATTGTTGAACAACGCGACATCGGCTGCGTTCGTCACATACGCCGCCTGGACGCCCAGGCGTAAGCCCGAACCATCCCTCGTGCCGGACGAGGCGTCATCCATCGATGCCTTCGTCTGCATGCCCGGGCCGGGCGCCGATGCGGCTTCCTCCTCCGCTGCGCCGGCATCCGCGGCTTCGTCGAATGCCCGATACGCCTCCGCGGTGGAAACGCCTGCATCGGGGCGCACGACGACAAGGCCGCGGCGCATAGGGACAAGCTCATGATCGAAGGCATCGCCCCTGCCTGAAAGCGCGACGCAGCCCCCGCGCAGGAAGAACGGGACGTCGGCCCCCAGAGAAGCGGCCACCCGCTCGACGCGCGCATCGGCCGACGGAAGCCCCCAGAGCGCGCATGCGCCCATGAGCGCGGCCGCTGCGTTGGACGACCCGCCGCCAAGGCCGGCGGCGTGGGGAATGCGCTTCTCTATGGCTATGACCAGCTTCTCGTCTGCCGCGCGGCCGAACTCCCGCGCAAGGGCCCGCACGGCTTTGGTCGCGATATTGTCTTCCGTTGCGACATCGAGCGCCTCGACTCCGCCTAGGCACGTAGCGGATGTCTCGACCGCAAGGCCCGATGCTTCGGGCGCTTCCCCAAGGGACATCGTCACGATATCGTGAAGCGTCAGGGCGTGCATGATCGAATACGCGTCGTGGTATCCATCGGGTCGACGTCGGCCTATCTCGAGATGAAGGTTCACTTTGGCGGGCGAGAACACGCGCACGGTCTTAGGCATCTGCATCTCCTTGGTCGGACGCATCGCGGCGGCACGCGAAGAAGTCCCGCATGAGGCTCCCGCATTGCGTCGCCCACACGCCTCCGGTCGATTCGAATCGATGGTTGAGCCGTTCATCGGCATGGATGGCATACAGGGATCCGAGCGCTCCGGCCTTGGGATCCGGCGCTCCCCAGACGCATCGGTCGATGCGCGCCTGATGCATGAGCCCTGCGCACATGATGCACGGCTCGACCGTCACGTACACGGTGCAGCCTGAAAGTCGCCAGCGACCAAGGGCTTGTGCGGCGGCGCGCATGGCGGAAAACTCCGCATGCCCCGAAGGATCGCGATCGGCTTCTCGGCGGTTATGAGCACATGCGACAACGCGGCCGTCGCATACCACCACGGCACCGATGGGCACTTCCCCCTCTTCGAAGGCGCGACGCGCTTCGGTGTAGGCCTCGCGCATGAACGACTCGTCCTTCTCGATGCGGTCGTCTGCCGAGGGAGGAATCGCGTTATGAAGCTCATTCGAATCCATGCCGCCATTATACGTGCGCGGAAACGCCCGAAAACGCACGATGGGCCGAAGACGGAGCGTCTTCGGCCCATCGCCATACGCGGCGAAGAAACTTCGCCTGCACGACATCCCTCGCACGGCGGCCCGAGAGGAGGGGGTGCCGTCGCGCGATTCGTGCCAAGAATCGTTCGATCGCGGCGTTACGCGCGCTTCGCGGCATTCGTGCCGGCGACGCGCCCGTAGAACATGCACATCGACTCGCTCAGGCCCTTGAGGGAAATCGGATACTGGACGTTGAAGCGCCCGCCCTGGGGAGCGCCGCAGACGTACAGGCCGGGAATGATCTCCCGCTCGGTCGAATACACATGGCAGTTCTCGTCGGATTCCAGCCCGCCGAGGTTGGCGAGCGTCAGGGCGCAGCCGCATTCGGCCGCGTAGAAGGGGCCGTTCTCAAGCGCGAAGAGGCGCTTCGCGCTCTTGCCGAAGTCGGTGTCTTCGCCGGCCTTGCACAGCTCGTTGTAGCGATCGATGGAGGCCTTGGCGGCAGCGGCGTCCATGCCCTCGATCTTCGAGAGCAGCTCGTCGAGCGTGTCGGCCTTCAGGCAGCGCCCTTCGTCGACGGCCTTCTGGATATCGGCATCGGTGCGCACGTTGATGCGCAGGCCGGACGCGGTGTAGTCCGGCAGGGCGTCTTCGCGGTAGATGCAGGCGACGCCATGCGCGGCAGGAAAGAACTTGAGCTGCTCGGGCCACGACGCGTCGAAGAACTGGTAGGCCTTGCGCTGCGGCTGCAGTTCGACCTGGTTCTCGAGCTGCTGGCCGGCGATATCTTCGTTCATGAAGCGCTCGCCGTGGAGGTTGAGCCAGAGGTAGCCGTTGTTGCCGATGACGCCGCGGCCGTCGGCTCCGGCACCGCCTCCCATGTGATGGATCATCGGGGCATGCCACTGCTCGATCGCGGCACCGGCCCAGACGCCCATCTTGTGGCCGTCGCCCACGTTCGTGTAGCTGCCCTTGGAATCCATATCCAGGCTGAGGATCTGGATGCCGTTCTCGACGCACTGGGGCGCATAGAACTTCATCATCTCTTCGTTGGCCAGGTAGTCGCCCGTCGCGATGACGACGCCTTTCGCATTGATCTTGATGTATTTGCCGGAGTCGGCCGCCTGGGCGTAGATGCCTGCGATGGCGCCGGCATCGTCCTTGATGAGCTCGACGCCCTTGGTGTTGTAGCGCACGTCCGCGCCGCCGTCGACGGCCACCTGAAGGTTGTCGGACATGACCTTCTCAAGGCTGCTGAACCCGATGGAGGTCGGGTAGCAGGGCATGGATTCCTTGGTGTAGTCGTATTCTTCGAGCATCGGATAGAAGTACGGATACAGGTAGTTCTTCTGGCTTTCCTCAGGAACCTCCGACCAGGTCTCGTCGGTGATATACAGGCTCTGGCTCGCGCTGATGAACCAGTCGAAGGTCTCGCCGACCTCGTCGGCCCAGCGCTTGATGATGCCGTATTTGCTGTGATGGCTGCATTCGGTCATATGCATATCCACCACGTCGAAAGTCTTGAGGAATCCGTCGCCGCGACCCCACTTCGCCATGGTCTGGCCGCCGAGGATGGCCATGTCGGATGCGACGCTGTTCATGCGGGGAGAGGCCTCGAGGCACACGAGCTTCGCGCCCGCCTCGACGGCGGCGCGGGCCGCAACGACGCCGGCGCCGCCCAGGCCGACGACGACCACGTCGGCGTCGATCTCTTCCTCGATGTCGGCGTCGGAAATGACCGGCGCCTCGCCGAGCCAAGGAAGCACGCCGGTGCCGTCGTATCCGACGGTAGCCGTCGACACCGCGGCTGCGCCGGGCTTCGATTCGGCAGCGGCTCCGTCGGACTTCGGCGCGCACCCGGCGAGCGCAGCGCCTCCGGCGATGGCGGCGCTTGCGATGGCGGCGCCGGACAGGAAATTCCTACGGCTCATAGAAGCAGACATGATGCGTCCTTCCCTTCGTCCGCCCATACGCGGACGGTTCGATCGTTCCCTGGCGAACATCCCTCCTCGGCCGCGGCGCGAATCCAGGCCGCCGCAAGCCCGATAGGAAGGGATTATGCCGAAGAAGACCGGCGCGCGCACCATCCCCTATGGTTGAAAATGCCGGGTATGAGAGCAGCCCACCTGGCTAAACGCAGAATTCATCCCTTGAGCTCCATGAACCTCTGCGTAAAGAACGCCGCGTCGCGCCTATGCGATAATGCGCGTCGGGAGACGAGGGGTGATGAATGTCTACGCAGGAAAAGATCGAGCTATCGGCATCGCATATCGCCTACGGCACGGGTTTCGGCCTCATCAGCTGCTGGGCTACGGTCTCTCTGTTTTCTGGAGCGTTCAGCATCCTGTCGACCACGGCAGTCACCACGTATTCGATGCTGTCAGGAGCGATCGCCTGCCTCTGCGCGCTCGCGCTCTATGGACGCATGGCCCCGTTCTCGGGCCGCAGCCTTCGCGCGCTCGCATGCGCTGCGGCGATCGCGGTTGGCACGTTCCTCTACTCGTATCCCGCCTTCGCCGAAAGCCCGGCCATCGGCATGGTAGGAACGGTCCTTTCCGGAACGTTTACTATCCTCGTGCTCATGTCCTGGTTCGACGTGTTCGTCCGCATGATGCCGCGCGCGATTGTGACCTGCGCAGGCATAGCCTTGCTTATCGCTGCCGCCGCATCGATCGGAATCCTGGCGTTGCCGCCGCGCGCAGCAAGCGCCGCGATCACCGCCATACCCCTCGTTTCGTGGATCCTCCTGCCGCCCCCGAGCACGCTCGTCATGGAGGCTGGGCGGTCGGCGCAAGATTATCGAGATTTCCACGGATCGCACGGCCCCGTGGAAGCGGTACGGGAAGCCGTGCCGTCGCGAACGCTGCTCGGCATCGCCATCGTCTTCTTCGTCGTCGGAGCCCTAGGCGTTGCCACTGAAGAGTCGGACACGTTCGTGCATGCACTCAATCCCATCTATCTCCTCATTCCGTTTCTCGGATCGGCGTTCTTCATCGCAAGCGCCCGCATCGTGCGTAAGACCATAGACACCTCGATGCTCTATAAGATGCTCATGGTCGCCATTGCGGCGCTCGCCTTCGTGTTGGGCAGCGTTCTGCACATCAGCGTGTCGCTCTTGTACTTCACCTACATCACGGCCGATGTCGTGCTATGGACCGTGCTCTGCATCGCCGCCCGCTCGACTCCGGTGCAAGCGTATGCGGTCTTCGCCGTGGGCTGGCTCGCCGAGGTCCTCGGAAACGTGCTCGGGCACAACGTCGCGGCGGCGATGGTCGACCAAGCCTTGTTTTCGGGCATCATCATCGTGCTCATCATCATCGCCGTCGGATTCGCGTTCGGCGACGGCACGTTCGTCATCAACGTCGATGAGAGCGGTGAGACATCGAACGACGCGCCTGAATGCAGGCGATCCGACAATCCGTCGACGAAAACGAGCGACGGACGCGCCGAGCACGGCACGACGATAGGAAAAGGCGCGGAGGCACGGGGTTCTGAAGTCGTTTCGGGCGACCAAGACCGCACGAACCGCCCCGAGAATACGGCGGCGGAAACCTCCTTTGCGCAACCGCGCGCGATTCCTCAGGAAGCCGCAGCAGCATACGGGCCCGACCCTATCGCCCGATTCGTCGACGCGTACGGGCTTTCACGCCGCGAACGCGACGTTTTCGAGCTTTGGGTCACGGGACACGGCCTCAAACATATCGAGAACGCGCTCTACATCTCGGAAGCGACGGTGAAATCGCACCTGCGCAACATCTATCGCAAATGCGACACGCACAGCCGCGCCGAGATCATCGATCTCTACGAATCGATGCCCGCGCCTCGCTAAAGGAAGCGCTCTTCATGGGCGAACGGCCCTCAGACGCACATGCGTTCCTTGCGCTCCTTGCACGCTTCTAGAAAAAAGCCCCGCACGAAGGCGGGGCGAATCATCTGGCGGAGGAAGTAGGATTTGAACCCACGAGAGCTTTCGCCCTGCTTGTTTTCAAGACAAGTGCCTTCAACCGCTCGGCCATTCCTCCGAAAGCTCCCAGCAGGATACCACAAGGACTCGAATGGGCATTCCTTCATGAAGAAAGGCGCCTGTCATCGATGGACGCTATAGCGTCCTCAACGCATCCACCAGCGCGGTCTTGGATTCGGTCTTCCCGTCCTTCATCTTGATGACCTTCGCAGGAATGCCGGCGACGACTGATCCGGGAGCCACGTCCGACACGACGACCGCGCCGGCGGCGACGACAGACCCGGCACCCACGCGGCAACCTTCGAGCACGACGGCGTTCGCGCCGATCATGACGTCGTCTTCGATGACGACAGGCGTGGCGCTTGCGGGTTCCACGACGCCCGCAAGCACGGTGCCGGCGCCGATATGGCAGCGTTTGCCGACGATGGCGCGCCCCCCGAGGACGCAGCCCATATCGATCATCGTGCCTTCGCCGACAACCGATCCGATATTGATGATGGCACCCATCATGATGACGGCGTTATCGCCGATCTCCACACGGTCGCGAATGATGGCGCCGGGTTCGATGCGCGCATTGACGCTACGGGTGTCGAGCAAAGGAACGCCCGAATTGCGGCGATCGAATTCGACGTCGAAATGTTCGATGGACGAGGCTTGGTCGGAAAGCATGCGGCTCGCATCCGACCAGTCGGCGAAGACGACCATGCCGTCGGGCGTTCCGTATGCACGCACGTCGGCACGGCCGGCATAGGCGCACGGTTCGAACGTGCGTCCATCCTTCATCTTGAGATAGACCTTGACCGGGGTCTTCTTTTCGGATGCGGCGATATAGGCAATGATGTCTTCGGCGTTCATCGAATTCCTTCCTTGTCCGCGAACAGCAAATCGTCGAACGTGTACATGCCGGCGGGACGCCCGGCGATCCTTCGCGCCGCCTCGACGGCGCCTTCGGCGAAGATACGGCGACTCGACGCGCGATGCGTGAGCGACACCTCCTCTTCCTGCCCGAAGAAATGCACGGTGTGCGTTCCTGCAACGGTTCCTCCGCGGACGGCATGGATGCCTATCTCGGTCGGCTTGCGTGCGCCCGTCATGCCTTCGCGCCCGTACACCACATCGGCGCGGGCCTCGGGATCGACGGCTGCGAGCAGCATCTTCGCCGTGCCGCTTGGGGCGTCGGCTTTCTTGTTGTGGTGCGTTTCCACGATCTCGATATCGAAACCTTCGAGCAGGCGCGCCGCATGCGAGGCGAGATGACGCAGGGCGGCGACGCCGATGGAATAATTGGCGCTGTGAATGACGGCCGCTTTATGGGAAAGCGCCTGAAGTCGCGCCATATCGCCATCATCGTATCCCGTCGTGCCCGACACCAGCGCCGCTCGGGTTTGCGCGATGAAGGCTTCCACGCCCGCGAGCATGGCCCTATGCGAGAAGTCGACGACGACATCCGCCTCGACCGACCCATCGGAAAGCAGGCCCGCGGAATCCTTTCCTATGACGCCCGCCAGCTCGAGATCGGGTGCATCGCGCACGATGTCGCAAACGATGGAGCCCATGCGCCCATTCCCCACCACAAGCACCTTAGCCAATGAGACCAGCCTCCTTCATAGCCATGGTCAGTCGGGAATCCGCCGTCTGCGATATGCGGCCGAGCGGCTGTCGGTATATCGCCCGCCCATACCCCATCTTTTCAAGGGCGGCCTTCACAGGTATCGGATTGACCTCGCAGAACAGAGCATCGATCAGGTCAAGCGATGCAAGCTGGGTTGCGAGCGCCGCATCCGTGCGCCCCTCCATCCAATCCATCACCATGCCATGGACGGTCGCAGGCGCGACGTTCGCCCACACCGATATGACGCCTTTGGCACCGAGCGCGAGCAGAGGAACCACCATATCGTCGTTGCCCGAATACATGACGAAGTCATCGGACAGATGCCGCGCGATCCTGCTCGCATACGCGATGGATCCCGAAGCCTCTTTGATGGCGACGGCGTTCGGATGGCGCGCCAGGCGCTCGACGACGGGCTCGGGGATGGAGCAGCCCGTACGGCCCGGCACATTGTAGAGGATGCACGGGATGTCGACCGCATCGAGCACGGTCTTGAAGTGCCGATACATCCCTTCCTCGTTCGTCTTGTTGTAATAAGGAGTGATGAGAAGCAGCCCATCGGCGCCCAACTCCTGCAGACGCAGGCTCTTCTCCTTCATCGTCTCGGTCGAATTCGAGCCGCTCCCCGCGATGACGGGCATGCGTCCGGCAACGCGCCTGACGACGAACTCGCAGACGGCGTCGTCCTCTTCATGGGTCATGGTCGACGATTCGCCCGTCGTTCCCAGCACGAGCAGAGCATCGGTTCCTGCCCCGAGATGCAGATCGACGAGACGGCCGAGCGCATCGAAATCGATCGAACCGTCCTCCGCGAACGGCGTGACCAGCGCCACGATAGAGCCTTCAAGCCCTCGAATGTCCATAGCGGTCTCCCTTTCTCTCGCGCGAAAACCGATGCCTCGCGCATGCTTCGGCTTAAAAACGCCCGTGCGGACGCCTTATTTCCCTGCGAGCCGCTTGAACTCGTCGAAGCAGTCCAGGGTCGCGAAATAATCCTGGGTCGTCTCGGCGCGGCGAATGAGCTTGACGGAGCCGTCGGGCCTCAAGAGAAGCTCCGCGGATCGCAGGCGGCCGTTGTAGTTGTACCCCATCGCATGCCCATGGGCGCCGGCGTCGTGGATGACGAGGAGATCCCCTCTGTCGATGCGGGGAAGAGCTCGATCGACGGCGAATTTGTCGTTGTTCTCGCAGAGCCCGCCTACGACATCGTAGGTATGGTCGCGCTCGGCGGCCTCCTTCCCCAGAACGGTTATATGGTGGTAGGCGCCGTAGATGGCGGGACGCATGAGATTCGCCGCGCAGGCATCGACGCCGATGTAGTCCTTGTACGTGTGCTTCTCCCGAATCGCCCGCGTGATCAGGCAACCATACGGCCCCGTCACAAAACGGCCGAGTTCCGTGAAGAGGGCGACGTCGCCCATGCCTGCCGGCACCAGGATATCTTCGAATTTCCGACGCACTCCCTCGCCGATCGCCTCGATATCGTTCGGCTCCTGGTCAGGGGTATATGGAATGCCGATGCCGCCGGAGAGGTTGATGAAGCCGATATGCACGTCGGCCTCGCGCGCGACACGCACGGCGACGTCGAACAGAATGCCCGCCAGCTTCGGATAGTACTCGTTCGTGACGGTATTGCTCGCAAGGAAGGCATGGATGCCGAACTCCTTGGCCCCCTTCGCCTTCAATATACGGAAAGCCTCTATGAGCTGGTCATCCGTCATGCCGTATTTCGCATCGCCCGGATTGTCCATGATGCCGTTCGCAACTTCGAACGTGCCGCCGGGATTGTATCGGCACGAAATGGTCTTAGGGATGCGGCCGATGACGCTTTCGAGCACGTCGATATGCGTGATGTCGTCCAGATTGATCGTCGCGCCGAGCTGCGATGCCAGTTTGAAATCCTCTTCCGGCGTCTCGTTCGACGAGAACATGATGTCGGGACCGTGCGCACCGCAGGCATCCGCGAGCACAAGCTCGGCGTAGGACGAGCAATCGCATCCGCAGCCGTATTCCTGAAGGATTTCGATGATGAACGGATTCGGCGTCGCCTTCACGGCGAAATACTCGCGAAAACCGGGGTTCCATGAGAACGCCCTGACGAGCGACTCGATATTTCGTCTGATTCCCGCTTCGTCGTAGAGATGGAACGGGGTCGGATAGCGCGCGGCGATGGCCTCGGCCTCGTCGCGGCTTATGAACGGAACCTTTTCCATGCACGTCCTCCTTGTGAACCTCCTAGGCAGGATGCCCTGCCGGAAATCGAAAGAGGCCATGCGCGACGGCGTTCCCTCTTGGGCAGATAGCACCCCTGCGATCTCGCGCAGACAGTCCGCCCGGTATCCCCCGACGTCCCACCGTCGTGCCATGCCTGGCCCGCCGGTTCGGCGAACGCGCCCTTGCTCGGTGTCGTGGCCCGCCGGCTCGACCGAGCGCCCTCTTGTTCGCGCCTCTATCGTAGGAAGCAACGTATCATGCCCGATGCGTCTGGCATAGAGAATTTACGTCGACGCATAAAAGACCCGTTTTTCGGAGGGTCGCGGATATAATCCGACGAAACAAGCCGCTCACGCGAGGAGCCCCTATGATCGATACGCTCACACGCATCCGACGCGATCTTCATCGCATCCCCGAACTCGACTTCGATCTGCCCCAGACCATCGATTATGTGCGCACCGAGCTCGAATCGCTCGGATCGGACGCGGAGATCTTCTCACCTTGCAAAAGCACCGTCTGCGCATTCTTCGACTTCGGCTCCGATGCGACCACGGCGATCCGGTCGGATATGGACGCCTTGCCCGTCCGCGAGGAAACAGGCGTGCCGTTCCGTTCGACGCACGCGGGATGCATGCACGCATGCGGCCATGACGGCCATATGGCGATGGTTCTCGGGCTCGCCCATCGCATCGCCCGCGATCCCGAAGGCATCGTGCGCAATGTGCTGCTCGTGTTCCAGCCGGCTGAGGAAACCACCGGCGGCGCGAATGTCGTCTGCAAGTCGGGCGTGTTCGAACGATATCGCGTGGATAGGATCTTCGGATTCCATCTGTGGCCCGACTTGCCGAAGGGCGCCATCGCCAGTCGAAGCGGCGCGCTGCTGGCGGCCTGCAATGAAATAACCGTCACCATGAACGGGGTCTCGAGCCACATCGCCAAGGCGGCCGAAGGACACGACGCGCTGGTTGCGGGGGCGATGTTCGTGCATGAGATGAACGTCCGCATGGATAAGGAGCGATCGGAGCCCTGCCTCTTGAAGTTCGGCCACATGACGAGCGGCACGGTCCGAAACGCCATCGCGGCCACGAGCGTCGTCGAGGGAAGCCTGCGCACGTTTTCCCTTGAGAAGCGTCAGACGCTGCAAGCCGCCATCAAGGACATCGCTCGAAAAGTCGCCGATGCGGAGGGTTGCACCTGCACCGTCGATGTTTCGGAAGGATATCCGCCGGTCATCAACGACGCCGCGCTCTTCGCGCGGGCGAAGGAATCCATACCTGAGCTCGAAACGATTCCCGACCCGCTTCTCATCGCCGAGGATTTCTCTCATTACCAGCAGCACCTTCCCGGCGTCTTCTTGCTGCTGGGCACGGGAACAGGCATCCCGCTGCATGCGAGCACCTTCGATTTCGACGAACGCGTCCTTGAAGCGGGATTGAGCGTCTACGAACGCCTCGTTCGCATTCCTTAAGAACGCGCCTTCAGCGCGCGTATGAACGAAACCAGTCTGATCAGTCCTTCGTTCAAGGTCTCATCGTCGCATGCGTACGAGAGGCGTACGTGGCCTTCCCCGCCGAAAAGAGACCCGGGCACGAGAGCGACGCCGGCCTCTTCGATGGCCCTCTCGCAAAACTCTTCGGACGTAAGGCCGAAGGGGCGAATGGAGGGAAACGCGTAGAATGCGCCTTGCGGTTCGACAAGATCGAGGCCCATCACATGAAGCGCATCGACGACCAAGCCTCGGCGGCGGCGATAGGCCTCCATGAATGCCGCGGTATCGTAGGAAAGCGCTTCGAGCGCAGCGTGCTGGATGAAGGACGGCACGCTCGACACGGCGAACTGGTGCACCATCGACAGCTTCGCGACAATGGGCGCGGCAGCGGCAAGCCATCCGAGCCTCCAGCCTGTCATGGCATACGGCTTCGAAAAGCTGTCGACAACGACGACTCGATCCCTGAGCTCAGGATGACGCACGGCGAAGCCTTCGTACCCTGCTTCGTATACAAGTTTTCTGTACACGTCGTCGCAGATGATGTATACACCATGTTCACGGGCGACGAAGGCCGCCGCATCCAGGCTTTCCTCGTCCAAGATGCTTCCGGTCGGGTTGTTGGGGCTTGCCAAGACGATCGCCTTGGTCCGCCTGGTCACGGCAGCCTCAAGCTTTTCCCTAGCCAGCTGAAAGGAATCCGCCTCGGTATCGACCAGGACAGGGCACGCGCGGCAGAAGCGCGCGATGGATTCATACAAGATGAAGGCGGGCGTGGGAATGACGACCTCGTCCCCCGGGTTCAAAAGCCCCATCATCGTCACGAACAAAGCCTCGGTTGCGCCAGATGTGACGACGATATCGTCCGCATCGTAGGACAGACCTCGCCTGACGCAATCGCGCGCGATGCCTTCGCGCAAGAACGCATGGCCGTTGTTCGGAGGATAGTGCGTCATGCGCGCATCCAGATCTTCCTGCACGCGTGACACGATGGCATCGGGGGTATCCTCCCCCGGCTCCCCAAGCGTAAGCGAGATGCATCCAGGCGTCTCGGCGGCAAGACGCGAGAATCTGCGGATCCCCGAAGGACGTACCTGATCGAGCGCGCCGTTCAACGGCAAGGGCTTTGCCATATCGCACCCGGATGCAGGTTTCGAAAAGACCGTCTGCGCCATGCCGGGTTTCCTAATCGCGGTCTTCGATCGAAATATACGGACGTGCATGCCCGGTTTTTTTATACGCAGGCCGCATGATGCGCTTGCCGGATACGATCTCTTCGAACCTGTGGGCGCTCCATCCTGCCATGCGGGCGCACGCGAAGATAGGAGTCAGCATGTCGCGAGGGATTCCCAAAGCCGAGTACACGCATCCGCTGTACAGATCGACGTTCGCGCATACCTGCTTCGTCGTGCCCTTCTCGCGCATGAGATCGGGCGTAAGCTGCTCGATGAGCTCAAGCAGGCGGAATTCGCGTTCATACTCGGTGCCCGAGACGAGATCTTTCGCGTATTCATGCAAGACCTCGGCGCGCGGATCGGAGAGCGTATAGACCGCATGCCCCATGCCGTAGATAAGACCGGTACGGTTATAGGCCTCCTTGCGTAGGATACGACGCAGGTAATCGGCAACCTGTCCCTCGTCGGTAATGTCCTTCACGTGTTCTTCGATGTCGTCGGTCATGGCGAGCACGCGATTGTTCGCGCCGCCGTGCCGCGCGCCCTTCAGGCTTCCGATAGCCCCCGAGTATGCAGAGTACGGATCGGTGTCCGAGCTGGTAAGCGTGCGACACGTGAACGTCGAGTTGTTGCCTCCTCCATGTTCGGCATGGAGCATCAGCATGATGTCGAGAACGCGCGCCTCTTCCTCGGTAAAGGAACGATCGGGGCGAAGCATGGAAAGGATGGTTTCCGCCGTGCGTTCCCCCGGAACGAAATGGTGGATATACAGAGACTCGCCGAGGAATTTATCCCTCATCGCGCAATAGGCAAGAACCGCGATGCGGGGCAGGCGGGACAGCAGCATGATCGCCGTGTCGATCTCATGAGCGTACGAGCGATCCTCAGCGTCCTCATCGAAGGCGTACAGCTGCAGAACGCTGCGGGAGAGGCAGTTCATCACGTCGCGTGTCGGCGGATGCAGGATATAGCTTGTCGTGAATCCATCGGGCAGGTCGCGCGCATCGTCGATCTTCCTTTGGAACACATCCAGCTCTTCTTGGTTCGGAAGCTCTCCGCCCATAAGAAGGTATGCGACTTCCTCGAAGCCGAAGCGCCTTTCGGATACCACATGATCGACGAGATCATGGATGTCGTACCCGCGAAACGAAAGACGGCCCCTATCGGGAGTCCTGTCTCCATCGCATACGACATAGCCATGAACGTTCGAAATGTTCGTCACGCCGGCGATGACGCCTGTGCCGTCCGCGTTGCGCAACCCGCGCTTCACGTCGTATTTTGAGAAATACGACGGATCGACGCGGTGCGTTTCTTCGAAATTCGAATAGAGAGGCAGTTTCTCGATCATGGCATCCCCTTTCATGCATGAATCCCTTCAAGGCACGCATGAAATTGTACCGTACCTTGCGTTTCAGGCATGCAGAACTCTATGAGCAGCGAAAACTCCGGTATAGCGATTGAGTTGCCGAAGCTGTTTCACGTGAAACATGTCCATCGAAGCATACCTATCCGCGCGATCATCGATGCGACGATCGATCTGCACGATGAGGCCAGCATCGGCCTTTCGAGGCACTGCAACATGGCGCGAGCCCTATAACCCGAGAACCTGCATAATCAAAAGCGCCACCGTCAGAATCGTGACGATCGCGACCGTCGCCCACACCGCGATCTTTCCCGCAACGCCGCTTACATGGGTGCCCATAAGGCGCTTGTCGGCGGCAAGGAGGGCCATGAACACCAAAAGGACGGGGAGTATGACGCCGTTGATGAACTGCGCGGTCAGCATGATGCCCATCAGGTTCATATGAGGAATGAGCACGATTCCGGCGGATAGGAATATGACGAATGAAAGAATGCCTTTGAACACCGGTGCTTCACGCCACGTGAAGTCGACGCCCGCTTCCCAGCCGAACGCTTCGCACAGCACATACGATGTTGTCAGGGGCAGTACGCAGGCCGCAAGGAAGCTTGCCGCCGTCAGACCGGCGGCGAAGAGCACCTTCGCGTAGTGGCCTGCGAACGGAGCCAGGGCGCTTGCTGCGGCTTCTGCCGAATCGACGCTTATGCCCTGGGGGAAGAGCACCGCTCCTGTCGTCACGATAATGAACCACGCGACGATGCAGGCCACGATCGTGCCCGTTGCGACGTCGACCTTCTGCCCGAACATATCGTCCCGAGAAGCCGTGACCCCCTTATCGACCACGTTGCTCTGAGTGAAGAACATCATCCAAGGCGCGATAGTCGTGCCGATCATCGCAATGACGAGGGAGATGAAACGCATGTCTGCAGGAATCGCGGGCGTAACGGTCGCCTGGGCAACGTCTCCCCAATTCGGCCCCGCAAGGAACGCAGCGATGATATATGTGATGAAGACGAGAGAGACCGCAAGGAACACCTTTTCCACGCTCTTATAGCTTCCGCGCGTGATGAGAATCCAAACGATGCCGGCGGAAAAGGGGACGCTCACCCATCGAGGCATGCCGAAGAGTTCGGCCCCCGAGGCGATGCCGGCGAACTCGCTGAAAGTCGTCGCAACGTTGCCCACAAGCAGCGCAGCCATCGCAAGGGCAGCCAAACGAATGCCGAAACGCTCTCTGATAAGAGCGGCGAATCCTTTGCCTGTCACGGCGCCCATACGCGCCGCCGTCATCTGCACGACCAAGAGCAGCACGCACATGACGGGGATGACCCAAAGCGTCGCGTAGCCGAATTCAGCGCCCGCGGTCGAATAGGTGGATATACCGCCCGCATCGTTGCCCGCCATGGCGGAAACCACGCCGGGCCCCATAGCGCTGAGCAGAAGCAGGACGAACGGCTTCGTCGAAGAGGCGGAACGTGCGACGGAGCTGCGTTCGTCGCCCTCTGACACGCCGGTCATGAGCCGTTGGGCATCCTCGTCTCCTGAAGTCGCAGCCTGAACGACTTCGTCGTAGGATGCGTCCTTCTTTACCATGACGAGACTCCCGCCAAGTGCAGCACGAGCAGCGTGTACAAGAACAGGAGGATGACGCCTGCCGCAACAGCAAGCACCACCTTGCCGAAGGTGTCTATCGCCTTCTCGTCTTCAGAGCTGTCTTCGATGACTTCGATGGCATCGTCAACGGTGACGAGGCCGAGCATATGTCCGCTTTCATCGACGACAGGAAGCGCGACCATATCGTACTTCGAAATATCAGCCGCCACTTCGTCTTCATCTTCGTTCGGATCTACCGTGATGACGTCGGTGAACATGATGTCGCTGAGGACGGTCGAGGGCTGGGCGAGGACGAGCGTGCGCAGAGACAGAATGCCTGTCAGCTTCTCGCTGTCCTCTTCCAGGACGTACACGTAATGAACCGTCGGGAAGTCTTCATCCAATCCGCGCAGGACCTCGATGGTATCCCCTACCGTATCGTCTTCGAACATCGAGACGAACCGCGTCGTCATCATGCCGCCGGCGGTATCGTCCTTGTACCCCAGAAGCGAGCGGATCTCCGCCGCGTCGTCGACGCCCATAAGACGAAGCAGGCGCTCGGCCTTTTCATAGGGAAGATCGCGGATGATATCCGCCGCGTCGTCAGGATCCATATGTCCAAGCAGGCCGGATACTTCGGCTACATCGAGATCCTCGAGGGCCTCCGCCTGGAACTCGTCCTCAAGTTCGGCGATGACCTCGGCCGACCGCTCGGCATCCAGATGGCGGAAGACTTCGGCGCGTTGGCGGGGATCGAGCTGCTCGAGAATATCCGCGACGTCGGCAGGATGAAGCTCCTCGAGGCGTTTATGCGTGACGGACAGTTGGACTTTAGAGAGGTCACGATCGAGCAGATCCATGTAATTCCAGGCAATGATCTGCTCTTTTATATCTATATTAAAGAGCCCGCCGATACCGACGACGGCCTTTTCCAGCAAAGGATGCAGGCCGCGCAAGATCCCGCGGACGCCGACCTCGGCACCGAGCAAACGCAGCTGAGAGCCGCTGGGCGAGATCTTCAGGTCGTTCACGCGGACGATTTTCAAGCCCTGCGTATCGACGATCTGCTTATCGAGCAGATCGCGAGCAAGAAGGATCTCTCGCGGCTGAAGATAGCTGAACCGGATGTTGAACGCCTCGGTATTCAAGACCACCTTGTCGTCGGCATAATCCTCGACATACTTGCGCCAGCTGATCATGAATGGCGTTCGACCAGGCCCTTTGAATGCAAGCGATGTGATACGAGGAAACACCTCGCCTGTTGAAATGGCGAGATCGGATACGATTCCTAGTTTTTCACCCGTCGAATCGTATACGGGCATGCCGAGCATGGCGGATAAATAGAACATGGCTCCCCTTCATGCGCACGACCTTCCAGGCCCACGCATGAAGCGAAGGTGAAGGTCATGAGTGAAAATTAGATTTTCGAACCTTCAATGTCATCCTTTGAACGCATCCATAAAAAAAGGCGCCGCTGCGCCTTCGGTTCTGCAAGAAAATGGTGCGCCGTGGGGGATTCGAACCCTCGACGTTCTGATTCGTAGTCAGACCCTCTATCCAGCTGAGGTAACGGCGCACATCGATGCAGCGGAGTTATCTTAGCAATACCCCTACACCGTGTCAACGAGAAATCACAGGAGCGGATTCTCTGACGCCATATCTCATTCATATATCATCGGTATCCTCCTGTTTACAGTATTTGAACAGGTATTTCATAGAAAAAGACGCTGTGCCGGGGGATAGGCGAGATGGATTGTCGCGAAGCCATAGACGGTTGTTCGTGCCTGGCTCCCGAATAGGGAGCGAAACCCCCGAACGCACGGAGATATCCGAAGCTTCGTCGTGTTAACGCAAGAGAAATACTATGCTCCGACAAACCCTCGATGCGGAAAACGACATACCATGGACCTTCAGAAGCAAACGATGGAAAGGCGCGGCATGAACACAGCGCATAGCGCGGACTCGAAGCAGGAAGCGCGCAGCAAGGCCATTGCGGCTCGCGCAGCAATTCCCGATGAGATGCGCATCATCAAGTCACAGGCTATCGCCAAGAAGCTCTCATCGCTTCTGGAAGAATCGCATCGAGCATACGTCCGCAGCATCGATCGCCCCGATCTCACGTCTTCCGCTTCGTTTTGCGTCGCCGTGTATTCGGCGTTTCCGAAAGAAGTCGACCTGACCCCGTTCATCAAGGATGCCTATGCTTCGCATGTGCGCGTCGCATTTCCCTGCATGACGAAAACAGGCCAGGGATCGGAAATGATCATGAGAAGCATTTCGCATGCCGCATGGCTCACGGAGGAAGCGCCCTTCGTCATGTCTCCTATCAAGTCCTTCGCGCTCGATGATTCGCGCGTCCAGCCATTCAAGGTCGTGGCTCCCGAAGAGATCGATATGATCGTCGTCCCTATGGTCGCCTACGATGAAACCCATAACCGACTCGGATACGGAGGAGGCAACTATGACCGCTTCCTCCCCCGCTTGAAAGACTCCTGCGTGATCGTCGGCGTTGCATTTGTGGAACAGCATCTCCCCGGGATTCCCCGCGAATCTACCGATATCCCCCTTAAATCCATCTACACAGCATAGAAGGCCTGGCTTTCGTTTTATCAATTCTTTAGCCGATCATATGTGAAACGACCCCTCAGAATCGATTCTGAGGGGTCGCTTTTCGTTCGATCCGATGCGGCGCGCCTTGGTTCGTCCATTGTCGAAATGCGCGTTCGGAATCCTAGTCGTCTTCGGTGGAAATCGCGACCGCAGTCACCTTGTCCTTGTTCGCGACGTTCATGACGCGCACGCCTTGCGTGGCACGTCCGAGTTCGCTGACATCGGCCGCCTTCGTACGGATGATGATGCCGCTCTCGGAAATAATCATGAGCTCGTCGCTTTCGGCGACGACCTTCATCGCGGAAAGGTTACCCTTCTTGGCCGTCATCACGATAGTGAAGACGCCCTGCCCGCCACGATGGTGGGACGGGTATTCGGAGACGGGCGTGCGTTTGCCGTACCCGTTCTCTGTGATGACAAACAGATCGGTGTCGGGACGGGCGATTTCAAGACCGAGGACCTTCGTATTCGCCGGAACCGTCATGCCGCGCACGCCCATGGTGTCGCGTCCCATGGAGCGGACCTCTCCCTCGTTCCATTTAATCGCCTTTCCGGCGCTCGAAACCATGATGACGTCTTCACCTGATTTCACGCGGCGAACAGCGATCAGCTGATCATCTTCCTTAAGGTTGATGGCGATCAACCCGTCTCGGCGCGTGCGGTCGTACAGGTTCATGGATGTCTTCTTCACCATGCCCTGTTCCGTGCCGAACATCAGGTATTCGTCTTCAGGGAAGTCCTTCGTCGCGATGACCGCGGCGATGGACTCGCCTTTGACGAGCGGCAGCAGATTCACGATGGCCGTGCCGCGTGCATGACGGCTCGCCTCGGGAATTTCGTAGACCTTCAGGCGATAGACCTTGCCGGCCGTCGAGAAGAACAACATGTAGCTATGGGTCGATGCGACGAAAAGATGCTCCACGAAGTCGTTTTCTTTAAGATTCACTCCCTGCATGCCCTTGCCGCCGCGCTTCTGCTGGCGATAGGCGGATACAGGAATGCGCTTGACGTAGCCGGCCTTGGTCACCGTCACGGCAACCTCTTCATCGGCGATCAGATCCTCGACGTCGATGTCCTCGGCTTCGCCGCAGAGCGTCGTACGGCGCGGCGTATTGAAGCGCCCTTTGATCTCGAGCAACTCTTCCTTGATCACCTCGCGCACGAGGCTTTCGTCAGAAAGGATGCGTTTGTAATACGCGATCTTCTCTTTGAGTTCCGCCAGCTCGTCTTCGAGCTTATGGCGTTCCAGCCCGGTCAGGCGGCGAAGACGCATCTCGAGGATCGCCGCGGTCTGCGCCTCGGAAAGGTTGAAGCGTTCCTGCAAACGCTCGGATGCTTCGCGGTCGGTCTGGGAACCGCGGATGATCTTGATAACTTCATCGATGTTATCAAGGGCAATGAGCAGGCCTTCTAAGATATGAGCACGCTCTTCGGCCTTACGAAGATCGAAACGCGTCCTGCGTACGATGACATCTTCCTGATGCAGGATGTAATGCCGAAGCATCTCACGGAGAGAAAGCGTGCGGGGCACCCCGTCGACCAAGGCGAGATTGATGACGCCGAACCCGACCTGAAGCTGGGTATGCTTATAGAGCTTGTTAAGCACGACCTGGGGAATAGCATTCGACTTCAAATCGATGATGATGTCGACCGGGCTGTTGCGGTCGGCGCCGTCATGGACGTTCGAAATCTCGGGAAGCTTCTTGTCGCGTACGAGCTCTCCGATCTTCTTCATCAGGTTCGTGCGGTTGACCTGATACGGGATCTCGGTGATGACGATGCTCTTCTTGCCTGTCTTGCTCTCGATGATCTTATGGCGCGAACGAACCGTCAAGCTGCCGCGACCGGTCTCATACGCATCCTTGATGCCCTTGCGTCCCATGATCAGGCCGCCCGTCGGGAAATCAGGACCAGGAATGACCTGCATGAGCTCGTCGACCGTCACGTCGGGATTGTCGAGCATCAGGCAGGTGGCATCGATCGCCTCGCCGAGGTTATGGGGCGGAATATTCGTAGCCATACCGACTGCAATGCCGTTCGACCCATTGACCAGGAGATTCGGAAAACGGGCAGGAAGCACGACAGGTTCTTGCAGACTCTCGTCGTAGTTCGGTTGCCAATCGACCGTTTCCTTGTCGAGGTCGCGTAGAAGCTCCATCGCCGGTTTGGCCAGGCGAGCTTCGGTGTAGCGCATGGCCGCGGCGCTGTCGCCGTCGATCGATCCGAAGTTTCCATGCCCGTCGACCAGAGGAACGCGCATGGAAAAGTCCTGGGCGAGTCGCACCATGGTGTCATATACCGCAGAATCGCCATGGGGATGGTACTTACCGATGACGTCGCCGACCGTACGGGCCGACTTCGCATGCGGGCGCGTAGGCAGAATGCCGGAGTCATGCATTGCATAGAGAATGCGGCGATGCACGGGTTTCAGCCCGTCGCGGACGTCGGGGAGCGCGCGGGACACGATGACGCTCATCGAATATTCGAGGAACGACGTGCGCATCTCGCTGCCGAGCTCGGCCAGACGGACGCCGGTTCCGCCCGAATCCGCTTCGTTCAGGATGTCGTTATCAGACACGTTCGCACTCCTTCGTTAGATATCCAGGAACCGCACGTCGCGGGCATGTTTTTGGATGAATTCCTTACGAGGCTCGACAAGCTCTCCCATAAGCTCGCTTACCGCAAGCTCGGCAGCGACTGCATCTTCGATATCGACTTGCAGAAGCGTACGGGTCTCAGGTTCCATCGTGGTCTCCCAAAGCTGCTGGGGATCCATTTCGCCAAGACCTTTGTATCGCTGCATCTCGTATTTGTCGGGATTCTCAAGCTTGGCGACCAATTCGTCTTTCGCCTCATCGTTGTAGATGTATTTGAGGATCTTTCCCGAGGCGGAATTCTTCTTCTTCAGACCATACAACGGCGGCTGGGCGATATAGACATAACCGCGGTTGATGAGGTCGGGCATATACCGATAGAAGAACGTGAGCAACAGGCAGCGAATATGGGCGCCATCGACGTCAGCGTCGGTCATGATGATGATGCGATGATACCGGGCCTTCTCGCCGTCGTAGTCTTCGCCGATATTGGTGCCGATGGCAGTGATGAGGCTTGAAATTGTGTCGCTCGACAGCGCACGGTGGAGACCGGCTCGCTCGACGTTCAGAATCTTGCCGCGCAAAGGCAGAATTGCCTGGTATTTGCGGTCGCGGGCTTGCTTCGCCGACCCACCTGCGGAATCACCCTCGACGATGAAGATCTCGCATGCGGATGGGTCGCGGCTCGAACAGTCGGCAAGCTTGCCGGGCATGCTGAAACTGTCGAGCACTCCTTTCCGGCGAGTCATCTCGCGCGCCTTACGCGCTGCTTCACGCGCTTTCAGAGCCTGGGAAGCCTTGTTCACGATGCGTTTCGCAGGTGTCGGATTCTCCTCGAGGTACTCGGCGAGCCCTTTGGTCACGGCTCCTTGCACCAGCCCGCGGATCTCGGTGTTGCCGAGTTTGGTCTTCGTCTGGCCTTCGAACTGGGGTTCGTGGAGTTTGACGCTGATAACGGCGGAAAGTCCCTCGCGCGCGTCATCTCCGGTCAGATTGCTATCCTTCTCCTTGAGCAGGCCCTTGGCACGGGCGTAATCATTGATGGTCCTGGTCAGAGCATTCTTAAAACCTTCAAGATGAGTGCCGCCTTCAGTGGTGTTGATGTTGTTGGCGAACGCTTCGACGCCGTTTGCGCTGTAGCTCGTCGTCCACTGCATCGCGATCTCGACCGTGCCGTCTTTGTTCTCGGCCTCGAAATAAATAGGTTTATTCAGCGTCTCTTTACCGTTGTTCAGGTATTTTACGAAATCGACGATACCGCCGGCGTATTGGAACGAATCGGTATGGGGATTCCCTTCCTCGTCGAGATCCCTCTCATCATGCATTTCGATATGGAGCCCGCGGTTCAAAAACGCCATCTCGCGGAAACGGTTCTGCAGGATCGAATAATCATATACCGTGGTATCGGTGAAGATTTCAGGATCAGGCCAGAACGTGACGGTCGTGCCCGTCTTCTTGGAATCTCCGATGCGCTTGAGCTTCTCGGTCGTGACACCCCGCTCGAAAACGATGCGATACCGCGATCCATCGCGGCATACGTCGACTTCCATACGCGTTGAAAGCGCATTTACGCAGGAAACGCCGACACCGTGCAAACCGCCGGAAACCTTGTACCCTTCCCCGCCGAATTTACCTCCTGCATGAAGTTTGGTGAGAACGACTTCGACAGTCGGAATCTTTTCCTTCGGATGCTTATCCACCGGAATGCCGCGCCCGTCGTCGACAACGGTCACGGAATTATCTTCATGGATGGTCACGTCGATTTTGTTGCAGAACCCTGCAAGAGCCTCGTCGACCGAATTATCGACGACCTCGTAGACGAGATGATGAAGCCCGCGCGGGCCGGTCGATCCGATATACATGCCAGGACGTTTGCGAACCGGTTTCAAACCTTCGAGAACCTGGATATCTCTGCCGTCATAATGGCTCGGTTGCTTATCAGCCACGTACCTGCTCCTTTTCATGCATTGAATCGGTGCGATAAGAGACGAGCAAAGGCCGCTTCCGCGGCCTTTGCTGCCAACTCTTAAATTTTACCATAAATATACCTTTAATAACTTTATGGAAAACCCCTCTAAAAACTAATCGAAGGCGTTTTAAGCCCTTATGTTTACCTTTTTTGGTTACTTTCATCAAAATTCGACTCTAAATCGGAAATCATGGCTCTCACGAATGCTTTTCGAATACGGGGGTCCTCGATGGCCATGGCATCGGCTTCGATCGCTTCCTTCTCCTCGGAAGAAAGCCGCCGCAAAGGCCCTGAAGCCTTCTTATCCCCATGTTCGAAGGAAGGAATATACTCGACGAACGGATGGACGTTCTTATGCCTTCCTTTCGAGATTCTGATTTGGAACTCGTCGACCTCTTCCCCGAACCTGCCCGCAAGCTGCATCTTGATAAGTTCCCGACGCGCATTGAGCTCGGCGGCGAAGATGCTGTCGTCAACATACACGACGAGTTTCTTCACGCCTTGCTCGGTGAGGATGAACACGGAATTCGTATGTTCGAGAAATGCGGGTTCAACCAGGTGTTTCCATATATCGCGAACCTGAGCGGCACGCGCGGCCTTGCGCAAGGCTCCCGAATCATCCGATATGTTCTTGAGAGTCGTCCTCATCGCCTCGCCGAGCGATTTCATGCGTCGCGGCATATCAATCCCTCCCATCGGCATGAATAGAGTGCATATCGACGACGCGCGCGCCGTTCGCGATTGATTTTTCGAACGCTCCCATATCCGTCGTCGTGATGAACGTCTGTATATCGTGATGAAGCAAACCGATAAGCGCTTCACGTCGTGATTCGTCCAGCTCGGAGGCAACATCATCGAGAAGGAGGATAGGTTTGAGACCGAGAACGTCCTCTATGAGGCCGATTTCCGCGATTTTCCACGACAAAGCGATCGATCGGCGCTGCCCCTGCGAACCGTAAAGCGTCGCATTCCTCCCATCAAGATAGAAGAACAGCTTATCCGCATGGGGACCGACGAGCGCACGGCCTCGGCGGCTTTCCTCATCGTGTCGATTGAATAACGACCTGCGCATACGATTCGAGCATTCCTCGACTTCGAAGAAATGCGCTGCATCTCGCATGCGATCGGAATAAAGATCCACATCCTCCCACGACGGCACGTATCTCATATCGAGGGTCTCTCCCGATGATGAAATCTCGCTATAAGCCCGCGCGAGACGCACCGCGAGATTATCGAACAGCGCTGCCCTATATGCGTAGAGATGGGCGCCCGACGTTATGAGCATATCGTTCACAGAATCAAGAAGAGATCCTTCAATACCGTTTTTCATCAGGGAATTCTTATGTTTTACAATTTTCAGGTAATCGCGCCTCAACACGCGATGGGTACGGGAGAGCTGAGAACCCAAGGCATCCAACGCATCCCTGCGGAATCCATGGGATCCCGTGACAAGCTGCATATCCTCAGGAGAAAACATCACCGAAGGAAGGATTCCTAGAACATCCTGGCTATGCTTCCGTTTCCCGTTCACCGCGATGCTGCGGCCGCCTTCCGTCAACCTCATCGATGTCTCAAGATTGCGGGTATCGGAGACAATATGGGCTTTCACGTCCGCACGCTCGCATCCCCATCGAATCATCTCCCTCGATTTCGCGCCGCGAAACGTCGTTGCGGATGTCACGAGCTGAATGGCTTCGAGCACATTGCTCTTTCCCGTGGCATTCGGCCCGATGAACATCGTGAGGGGATCGACGTCGTCCATCTCGAACGACCGATAGTTGCGGAAGTTTCTCAGCGAAAACGATTGAATGTGCAGATCCATCGGCGTGCTATATACGTACGGGCATAAGCAGGTACAGGAACCGCTCGGGATCCTGTGCGCGGAAGATGCCGGGCATCATGGATGTCCTCGTTTCCAAGAATACCTTGTCAGTAGGTATCGAGGATAATCCATCGACGACGTACTGGTGATTGAGCGCAATTTCGATGTTCTCTCCCTCGACGCCGCATGACAGGGATTCCTCGGCGCTTCCCATATCTTGAGATACGGTGCTGAGGAGGGCCGTGGCGGTAGATGATTCGATATCGAATTTGATCGGGGCGGAAAGGCTGCTCATAAGGCCGACGCGACGAACGGCGGCAAGAATGCCGGCCGTATCGAATTCAGTACGCGTCGTATAGGAGTCCGTAAGAAGCTGCTGGTAATTCGGGAAACGGGCCTCTATGCGGCGATTAATGAAAACAATCGATCCGTAGGTGAAAACCACATGGTTCGCACTAAGGCAGATCTCGATTGATTCTTCCTTCTCGGGAAGGGATGCGACTTCTTGCATGAAGGAACCCGAAACCAGGGCCTCGAATCCCTCGGTCGGATTCTCGCAGGGGATGTCGTCCATGGCCAAACGATACGAGTCGGTTGCCACGAGTCGCATGCCGTCGGGAATCGTCGTGATAAGGACCCCTGTCAGCGCGGGACGTCCTTGATCTTTCGATACGACTTTCGCGACGCGTTTCACAGCTTGGGAAAACGCTTTGAACGAGATGGATGCTTTCGTATTCACGTCGATATCGGGAAAGGCCGGAAAATCCGCAGGATCGAAAACCTTGAGCGTGAACGAGGTCTTATCGCAGGAAATGAGCGCCTGGGTTTCGTCTACATCCATCGTAATGGCAGCATCGGGAAAGCTTTTAACGATGTCGTAGAGCAGACGTTCGGGTACGACGCATTCGCCGTCCTCGTCGATAAGCGCGGAAACGGTGCAACGGATCGCGCGCTCGGAGTCGGTTCCCTTAAGTTCGAGGGATGTTCCGAGCGTTTTGATATATACGCCTGAGAGGACAGGGATCGTCGACCTTGAAGCGATGCCTTTGCCGGCGATGCCGAGAGCGTTCAGGAACTCGTTCTTGTTGATACTGAATTTCACGGCAGATTCCTCCTTGAATATTATTTAAGAATAGTAGTAGTAATAAGGACGGTTGATACTGAGGAAATATACGTACTACCAGCTCATTACCTATAAAGCGACGTGGATTACAATGTGGTCGGCCGCATGTCCATCCACCGATCCCCCACGCGTCCCTCCGTTTTGAACAATCTTGTCACACGTTATGCACCGTCTTTCCCCACGCTCAATTCTCTCGGATCATCTTCGTGATGATTTCTATCTCATCCCGTATTTCCTTGTCTTTGCGCATCTTGTCTTCCACAGCCTTGACGGAATGCATGATGGTCGAATGATCTCGTTGGCCGAATTTCTTGCCGATCGATGCAAAAGGGACATCGAGCATGTTCCGACTGAGGTAAATCGCTATTTGGCGGGCATAGACGATATTGCGCGACCGTTTGACGCCGACGAGATCCGCATGGCTCACTTTGTAGTACTGCTCTACGACGTGCTGGATCGTTGCAACATCGGCCTTCTTCGTCGCACCTGATGAGAAATGGTCTGCCAAGAGTTCCTGCGCGTCCTCGACCGAAAAGTCTTTCCTGCCTTTGTAGATGATCTCGCTTAAGACGCGCGTGACGGCGCTCTTGAGCTCACGCACGTTCGAGCTGGAATTTTCCGCGATATACATCTGCACATCCTTAGGGATGCTTGCGGTGTCCTCGCCGCTTGCCCGTCGGTGCTCGGCGATGAAGCTCTTGATGATGCCGAGTTTGGTTTCCACTTCAGGCGGTTGGATATCGAAGGTGCCGCCTTGATTGAAACGGCTCTGCATGCGTTCGTCGACATCGATGGTCTTCGGAGCGCGGTCAGCCGACAGAACCACTTGCTTTCCACGATCGATAAGTTTGTTGAGCAGCTGGAAGACGATATCCACCGTGGCCGATTTACCCTGGAAGAACTGCACGTCGTCGATGATGAGCACATCGGCGTTCCAATAGCGGTTTTGAAAATCCTGATAGCTCTTCTTGTCCTTGTCGTGCGACGCGACGGCGGCGGTGTAGTCGTTCAGGAATTCGGAGGAATCCACGTAGACCGCGTCCATCGTCGGATAGGTCGCATTGATGTAGTTCTGTATCGCCCGCAGCAAATGGGTTTTTCCAAGCCCGGAGTTTCCATATATGAACAGGGGATTCAACATGGGTTTCACGCCTGGTTGCTCCGCAACGGCGAGAGCCATGGAATAGGCGAGACGGTTCGAATCTCCAATAACGTAGTTTTCGAACGTCAAAGAGGAGACGATTCCCGAATAGGAGCCGCTTCCTTTCATGGGAGAGGGATCGGCGGCGGCCTCGGCGGCTGTCTCCTTGTGATTCGAAGGGATCGATCGAGATCGATCGAGCGGTGGTTCGCTGATTTGGGTATCGGTACCCGCTGTGGAGGGATGAGGCTGCGATGCGGGTGAAGGCGGTGTCTGCTCCGTATGAGAAGGAATGGCATCCCCTGAAGATTGGAGGCGCACCTGAGCTGCCGAAGCAATGAAACTCTCATCGACTTCTATTTCTATGAGGTAATCCATCCCCGTCAATTCCTTCAAGGCTCGTTTCATGGCGTTGGAATATCGTTTTTCCACCTGTTCCTTGATGAAATTCGTCTCTGCCGTCGCGATGAGGAATCCTTCTGACGTCGCCTGGGGATGCACGCGGCTGAAGAATGCATCCATCTGCATTCCGCTTACGTCTTCGTACGACTTCATGAGCGTGAGGACGTTTATCCAGGTTTCGAATAGTTCTGTCGAGGTCATCATCTATTCCTCAGGTTATCGCGCCGGCCGCACACGGATGTGCGCTTCATTATACCCGCCTTGCATGTTCGGGAATTCTAGTCAGGTTCGATCAGGAAATACTCTCAAGAGAGCGTTTTCCCTCGTCGGTAAGGGTGAACATCTTTCCGTCCTTATCCACGATGCCTGCTTCCTTCATTTTGGAAAGAACCCGGTACGTCGAGCTTTGAGGCATATCGAGCGTCTTGTAGATATCGGTCAGCCTCATTGCCCCGTTTTCATGAATGAGCAAGGCTATGCTCGCTTCGCGGTCGTCTAACCGAATCGCAGGGATAGGCGGCGTCGCTTCGGGATTTCGGTGCGTTGGGTAGGACGAAGCGGAATGCGTAGGTTCATGATCAGGGGCGACGCTCACGGTCACGACGGCGCCCGAATGCATGTTGTCTTCGATGCTGATACGTCCATGGGAGAACGAAAGGTATTCTTTAACCAAAGGCAATCCGCTTCCAACGCCTCGAATATATCGTTTCATGGGCGATGTTGCAGAAGAAAAACCGGGAAGCTGGGCTTTCTCCTTTTCTTCGATGCCTGGGCCTTGATCTGCAAACCTGATCGTGTTCCCTCTATCGAAAATAGAAACGACGATTTCCTTGAATTGGGCGTGGATGAAATTCTCGCTTACTTCGCGGATGACGGTATAAGGAATGGTTCCCCCTGCCTGTTGAGCCTGGGTATATATAGTGCTCGCAAGATTTTCGATGTATTCGTTCGTGCGGCATGGACTGATCTCGGTCACGCGCGGCGCGCTGCGGAAATCATCGTACGTCGCGATGCGGGCGGTGGTTACGGCTTGTGCGTAATCGCTCGTCACACCATCTTCAAAGGTATTTTCCATCTCATATGCCATAGCCAAAGGAATTTCTCTCGTTGCAGCGGTTCATTTCCATCCCTTTCCGTGCGGATGAGACATGGAATCCGCTTTTTCCGACTGTGGAATCATTCTATAGGCTCCTATGGTGGATTTCATCGATAAATCCACCATTTGTGGAAAAACTATTCTCGCATGATACGGTATTTTCCAAGTTATCCACATTTTATTCCGTAATTGTGTATAACCTGGAACATACCATAGGGAGAAATATGGAATGCCTGGTGGATAAATATGTATCGGGAAGGGATTCAGAAAGGTCTATCGTATCAGTGGAAGAAATTGGAAGAGTTTTTCCATATCACGAAGCTGTATAGGAAATAAATGGAGAACATTTTTCAATAGTTTAAGTAATACCAGTTCAAATAATAAAAATATATCAGTACAGACATATGTTCTAGAAACTGGAGGATTGAAGATCGAAAATGGAGGGGAAAGAAATCCACTCTTTCGAGAATGTTGCATCTGGTCTTTCTTCTTTATCCACATTATCCACAGCTGCATAGGAGCAGCCTTGTCGAAGATATCGGAATAAAGGGAGGGAGGAGATCCTTTTATGCAGGTAGGGTTTACATTCCTTATGCCTAGTATATAATTATGCGGCTACGCTCACTGTTCGATATATTCCTGATAAGAAAGGGAGACGAAATGAAGCGCACTTATCAGCCGAATAAGCGTCACCGTGCGAAGACGCATGGTTTTCGTGCTCGTATGGCGACCAAGGGTGGCCGCGCGGTTCTTTCTGCACGTCGTGCGAAGGGTCGTAAGAAGCTGACCGTTTAAAGAGAGGGATGCTCAGTGAAGTCCACGGTTAAGTCGGCCGCTGAGATGTCCCTTTTCTTTTCTCAGGGAAAAAGGATCAATACCCGATACATCACTCTGCTGGTATTGAACCGTACACAACACGACCATTCGGGTCGTGTTGCTGTTATCGCAGGTAAGAAGATTGGTGGAGCGGTGGTGCGCAATGCTGCGAAGCGCCGGCTCCGAGCGGTCGTACATGATATCGGCGGGCCTTGGAATGGTGTCGACGTCGCTTTCATGGCGAAACCTTTACTTCTGAACGCTCCGTATGACAAAGTGGTGGATGCATGCTTCCATGCATTGGAAGGGCATGAGTTCTTCGATTCCGCTTCGCGATAATGCTCCGGGTGGAATGAGGTGATTCTCTTGGGCGTGTATCAGACATTGCTCCGGTATATCAAGGGCATTCCTGCTCAAGGTGCTCTTTTTCTCATCACCTTCTATAGGGCTGCCATCTCTCCCCTGTTCCCCTCATGCTGTCGATTCACGCCTACATGTTCGGAATACGGGCTCACTGCCATTCGCAGGTTCGGATTCTTGAAAGGGTCTCTTCTTACTCTTAAGCGAATAAGCCGATGTCATCCTCTCCATGCAGGAGGGTATGATCCGGTTCCGGAAAAGGATATGAGGGAGGAAAGGTATGTGGGACGCGTTTAAGGATTTGATTTTCGCGTGCGTCCAATTCTTCTACAACATCGTGGGAGACTGGGGCCTAGCGATCATCATCATCACGGTGATTTTCCGAATCATCGTAGCCCCCATCATGCATAAACAGTCTAAATCCAGCTATCAGATGCAGAAGATGCAGCCTCTGATGAATGAGATTCAGACTAAATTCGCGGATGATCCGACACGCATGCAGGAAGAAATGCAGAAAATGTATGCGGAGACCAAATTCAATCCTCTTGCCGGATGCCTTCCCATGCTCCTTCAGATGCCTATCTTCATGGCTATGTTTCAAACATTGCGCAATATCGGATCATATGAAGACACGTCATACACGTTCTACGGTCTGGTTCCCGATCTGACGGCCGCACCTTCCACGATGTTTTCCCAAGGCATCGGCGCATTCATTCCTTATTTGATTCTGATGCTGGTTTTCGCGCTGGCGACGTTCATGCCGATGATTCTCCAGAACATCAAAAACGACAGTAAGCAGCGTAATCAGATGCTTATCATGGGTGTCATCATGACGGTCATGATGCTTTGGATCTCTTGGGGCTCTCCGGCCGGCGTTCTTCTGTTCTGGGGTGTTTCTTCTATTTTCGGTATCGCTCAGCAGCAGCTCACCAATCGATATCTTCGCAAGGCCGATGCCGAGCGCGAAGCCGAAGAACCGCTTAAGCCTGTTGAAGTCGATGTCGAGCGCAAGGTCAAAAAACAACGTCCTAAAAAGAAGCGTTAAACAATCTCTAGGCAACCTCGCAGTATTTTCGTAAGAGAGGAATCATCATGGCAGATGAACACCTGGTTGAAGAACATGGATCCGAGGACGTCGAATTGACGGATGCCGTCGTGGAAAAAGATGATCAACCGGCTTCCATGCAGGTTGATATCGCGAACCTGACCGAGGAAGAACTCGATCATATAGCTGATACGGCAATCGATGCTCTTCAGGGCATTCTGAAGTATTTCGATGTCGGCGAAGTCATGATCGATGAATACGAAGGCGATGAACGCGAGCTTATTCTCGATATCACAGGAGATAATCTTGCGGTTCTCATCGGTCGTCATGGGAAGACGCTCGATGCGTTGCAGTTCATCGTGTCTGCCATTACGACACGTGTCCTCGGGTTCAGGTATCCCGTGGTCGTCGACGTCGAGGGATATAAGAATCGTCAACGTCAAAAGATCGAATCCCTGGCGCGTTCTGCTGCATCTCGCGCAGATCAACAGCATAAGGCTATAAAGCTTCGCCCAATGACGCCGTACGAACGTCGTATCGTCCATATTGCCCTGCGCGATGACGATCGCGTTGAAACCGCATCCGAGGGAGAAGGAAGTTCGCGTCACGTCGTAGTGCTTCCTCGTTCGTAAAACTGTTTCGTACATCGGTTGAAAAGGACGCTTCCGAGCGATGTTGCCTGGAAACGTCCTTTTATCTTTGGTCAAGGAAAGGCATATGGGACTTCTTGCAGATACGATGCGTTCTACATATGGGATAGTCATTACCCCTGAAAAAGAAAAGATGGTCGAAGACTATCTTGCATCAGTCATCAAGATGAATGAAAGGCTTAATCTTACGCGTATCGTTCATGAACAGGAAGCTCGTATCCTCCATCTCGAAGATAGCCTCACGGCCCTTCCTTTGGTAGAGGACGCTCTTCCAGGAAGATATGCCGATTTAGGAACCGGTGGTGGTTTCCCCGGCATCCCATTGGCTATTGCATCCGAACGGCCGACGCTCCTGGTCGACTCTGTATCAAAGAAGATCGCCGCCGTGAAAGCGATGGTCTCGGATCTTGCATGGGATTCGGATATCGCCTATTACGCAGGACGTATCGAAGATCTTGCACGGGAAGAGCGAAACGGATTTGCTGTTATAACGGCGCGCGCGGTAACGAAACTCGTTTCGCTTATCGAGCTCGCATCTCCTCTTCTATGCATGGGAGGAAGGCTTATCTGTTACAAAGCTTCCCTTGGAAAAGACGAGGTTTCTTCCGCTCAAGCTATCCAGAAGCTTGTGGGAATGAGGCTTGTCGAATCAAAGGAGTTCGCACTTAGCAATGGTGATCCTCGAACTCTCGTCGTTTTTGAGAGAAGAGGAAGCGCTTCCGTGAAGCTTCCTCGTCGTATAGGTCATGCCCAGCATAATCCTCTGGCGTGATTTGCCAAATTCTTTCTATACAGAAACTTTTGGCACCCCCATATGCCCTCTTTGAATTCTGTAAGATCTTGCAAGGAAATTTGCAGGGGATAGTTGATTTTGACGAAGAGGATGTTTCACGTGAAACATCCTCTATAATCGAGAGCGATTCTTTATCCAAACAGAGCAATATCTCCTGATGGAAATGAAATGCAGCACAAGGAGGGGGCTTATGGGATTGTTTGATTCATTTAGAAAGCAAAGCCAGAAACAGGAAGCCGAAGAAAAGCCTTCAGTCAGTCAAGAACAGGCTGTGTCGGAAACAGCTTCTTGCGAAGCTTCAACTGAAGAAGATATTGAGTCCCAGACCGTCTCTTCCTCGATGTCTCTTGAAGATATAGAGAATGTCGAGGTTATAGAGAGAGATGTTTCACGTGAAACATCCGAGGATGCTGAATCCAGCCAGTCGGGTGAATATATTGAAGCATCTTTGAAGACGTATGCCGAAAAGAAACCGGTAAATCACGTCATTGGAACGACAAAGGTTCTTGCCATCATCAACCAAAAAGGTGGCGTCGGCAAATCTACAACAGCAATCAATCTGTCCGCCGCTCTTGGGGAAAAAGGCAAACAGGTTTTACTCGTTGATCTTGATCCCCAAGGCAACACTTCAAGCGGGCTTGGCATTGAGAAAGGAAAACTCGACGCATGCATTTACGATGTCATTATCAATGGTGATCCTATCACAGACATCATTATCCCCGATGTGGTTGAAGGCGTTGATGTGGCGCCTGCGACCATCAATCTCGCCGGCGCGGAAGTCGAACTCGTATCCCAGATGGCACGGGAAAACAGGCTGAAGGAAGCCGTGTGGCCCATGCGCGGAAAATACGACTACATTCTTATAGATTGCCCGCCTTCATTGGGACTTCTCACAGTCAATGCATTAGTCGCCGCCGACAAGCTTCTCATTCCTATCCAATGCGAATTCTATGCGCTTGAAGGGGTCACGAAGCTTCTTGAATCCATGAAGAGGGTAAAGACATATCTGAATCCCAGTCTTGATATCTTCGGCGTGCTTCTTACGATGATCGATAGACGCACGACGCTGTCGAAACAGGTTGCCGATGAAGTTCGAGGCTATTTTGGTCGAATCGTCTTCACGACCGAGATTCCTCGCACGGTTAAAATTTCCGAAGCTCCCAGCTTCGGGCAGCCCATTACTCAATACGATCCGACCGGCAAAGGTGCCCAAGCGTATTCTTCACTTGCAGAAGAGGTGATCAGGCGTGGCTAAAAACACGAGGCGAGGTCTTGGACGGGGTTTGAATTCCCTTTTAGGGGTCTATGATCCGACTTCTGCGCCAACAAGGAAAGCCGAAGAGACAGAGCATAAGGCGGCTTCGCATCAACAGAACGATGCCGCGGAATGTGAATCTATGCCTGAATCCGCATCTTCTTCGAACATCGAACCTCGCTTCGAAGACGCATGGAAGAACGACGGTCAGGCTCAGCATACGAGCGATGAATCGATTGGGGTTGCAGAATCATTCGATTCCGAATCCGATGAAGCGCTGACGGCGAAAACCGATGGCGTCACCCTTAAAGGTGTTGTAGAGCGCGCCGCCCGCCACGAAGAACCGGGCTTCACCGAAGAACAGAGGGGGGATGCTGATGAATCGGTCGTCACTCCCCGTCATCTCATCAAGTCGACTTTCGCAGACGAGCAAAAGATCCTCCAAGGCGGACTCATGGAAGTCCCTGTAGCCAAGGTCGTTCCCAATCCGAATCAGCCGCGCATCCATTTCAAAGCGGAAGAGCTGGAAGAGCTTTCGAGCTCCATCGAGAAAGATGGGCTTCTTCAGCCTATTCTCGTGCGTGAACAAGGCGACGCTTACCAGATCATTGCCGGCGAACGTCGCTGGCAAGCGTCTAAGAAGGCCGGCCTTGCCGCAGTTCCTATCCGCATCGTGGAAGCCGATGATGACAGAGCTCTTGAGCTTGCACTCATCGAGAACCTTCAAAGATCCGATTTGAATCCCATTGAAGAAGCCTATGGCTATAAGAGGATGATGGAACGGGGTAGGAAAACCCAGTCGGAAGTCGCCGCCGCCGTCTCGAAGGGACGCTCTACGGTCGCGAATGCGCTCCGTCTTCTTGATCTTCCGGAATCCGCTCAAGAGCTTTTATACGAAGAGAAAATCACCGCAGGCCACGCGCGCGCTATTCTGTCCGTTCCGACAGAGGAGAACAGGCAGAAGCTCATAACGAAGATCATCGATGAGAAGCTCTCCGTTCGCCAAACTGAAAATATCGCACGTCTCTATGCAGGCAAGCAGAAGGGACTCGGAATACGTCAGAAGCCCGTCACGCCTCCGTTCTTCCGCACGGCCGCTCGCAGCCTAAGCTCAGCCTTCGGAACCAAGGTTAAGGTAAAGAGCTCTCGTGGAAAGAATAAGATCGAGATCGAATTCAAGGACGAAGAAGACCTGAAGGCTCTTCTTGAGAGGGTGGGAAAGTAATATATCCGGCCAATTGCTTCGATGCATCGAATGATTCCATGGATTTCAAAGGCGATCATATAAGGCCTCGACAGAGCGAGAAGCTCACGGCGTCTCTTTCAAGAAAGAGCGCGTGAGAGAAGATGCGTCCTTATAAGGAACTTTCGCTCGCAGAAGCCGCAACTGCGATCAAGGAATTGGATCTGCCGGCCTTTCGGGCACGGCAGATCGCCCAATGGGTGTATGGAAAAGGTGCGGCATCCTACGACGAGATGACCAACCTTTCCCGCTCCCTTAGAGAGCGGCTTGCCGTGGAATTGCCGCTTTATACGCCTCGTATCGTCGATAGGCAGATTTCCCGGGATGGGACGCGTAAATATATCGTTGCATTTCATGACGGTGCCTCGACCGAGATGGTAGCCATGCCGTACGGCAACAGGCTGACCGTGTGCTTCTCTACACAGGTGGGGTGCGCCATGCAGTGCTCGTTCTGTGCAACGGGTAAGGAAGGATTTACAAGAAACCTCGTTCCTGGGGAGATGGTCGATCAAATCATCCTTGCGGAAAAGGATATGGGAACGAGGGTAAGCAACGTCGTCAGCATGGGACAAGGCGAACCGCTTCTGAATCTCGAGAATCTTTCCGCAGCTCTGGAAATCCTGAACGATCCTGCATATCGAGGCATAGGGGCGCGGCATATCGTCGTTTCGACTTGCGGCATCGTGCAGGGGATTCGCGCGTTCGCCGATATAGGGGAGCAGTACGTGCTTGCGGTGTCCCTCCATTCGGCCATACAGGAGACGCGCGATATGATCATGCCGCGCGTCGCGAATCAGCCGATCGATGCGCTTATCGAAGCCATTCAGGAATATGATCGAAAGACGCATCGCCGTGTCACGTTCGAGTATGTGCTTATACAGGGGATGAACGATGATCGCCGTCATATCGATGCCTTGATCGACATATGTCGCCGAACTCATTCGAACGTCAATCTGATCGAATTGAATGAAATAGAGGAGTCGCCTTTCAGGCCTTCGGGAAGAAAGGTGTCGCTCGAATTCGTAAAGCGACTGAAATCCGCCGGCATCGAAGCCACTATCAGGGATTCGAGAGGGTCGGATATAGCAGGCGCCTGCGGGCAGCTTAAAAACGAACGAGCGCGCCTCTGTTCGGATATATAACAAGAACCCGCGGTTGACCGCGGGTTCTTGCATAAGTGAATCTGTTGGGAATGTGCGGTGTGCGGCGAGCGCATCGGGTTTGGTCAGATACGCTTCGACTGCGGTTGCCTTCTGGCGTTGCAGCTACTTGAGCGCTGCAACGGCGTCGAGGTACCCCTTCTTATGCATACCTTCGAACTTGCCGGTCTTCTCGAAGAAGAACGCAATGTCCTCGAAACCTTCTTCGCGCGCGATGCGGGCGAATTCAGGGTACATATCCTCTTCTTCGTACTGCTCGCCGCCGGCGGCGTTCTCGAGGTTTTCCTTCACGCTGCCGAACATGCCGAGGTAGGCGGCTTCAGCGTGAGCATGCGCGGTTTCTTCGGCCAGAGGGCGATCGAATGCGGATGCGGAAGCTTCGTCGCCCGCCACCTGCGCGATATGCTGCCAAAGCAGGTACTTGCGGTTGGCCTGGGATTCGCCGGCGAATGCCGCAGCGAGGTTCTCGGCGGTCTTGGTGCCGGAAACGTCAGGAACCTGATATTCGGAAAATGCGACGCTGCCTTTGGCGTGGCACATCGGGCATTCCTCCGGAATTTCGCCGACCTCGAGATACCCGCAGAATTTGCAACGATAGACTTTCATGTGGACCCCCTTTATTAAGATGAATTACTGATAACGCTGAGTGGAATAATACTCCTTCGGTATGTTCTGTCAAAGAGCGGGATTCAACCTCTGACGTTGGGTTATAGTTCAGAATATGAAAACAGGCGGCGCATCCGTACAAAAGAATCTCACGTAAGCCGAAGGTAATGCATCCACTATGGGAACGAATGGAGCAAGCATGACATATTCCGGTCAACCCGAAGACTATTCCGTAGCGGTGCTCTACGGCGGTACGAGCGGAGAGCGCGAGATTTCGCTCAAATCCGGCGCGGCCTGCGCCGAAGCCCTTGCGGAGCTCGGATTTTCCGTCCAGCTCATAGACACCCAAGACCACGAGCAGCTCAAGCGCTTGATCGAAGAGAGCTTCGACGTCGCCTTCCTTGCGCTGCATGGAAAGGGCGGGGAAGACGGAACCGTTCAGGGGTTCCTCGAGACCATCGGCCTTCCATATACCGGCTCAGGCATTCTTGCGAGCGCCCTGGCAGTGAACAAGGCTCGTGCGAAAGAATCGTACGAGCGTGCGGGGCTTCTCGTCGCGCCGTCGGTGACCGTCGGCCGCGACGACCCTCTCGATGAAGGCTTCCTCGATGAGTGCATCGATATCTGCGGCATGCCCTGCGTCGTGAAGCCGACGACCGAAGGAAGCTCTCTCGGCATGACGATCGTGCGTGATGCCACCGACCTGCGCAAAGGAATCGAAACGGCCCTGTCTGTGGATGTCGAAGCGATGATCGAAGGGTTCATAGAAGGCACGGAGCTGACGGTCGGCGTCATGGGAAACGACGATCCCGTGGCGCTGCCGGTCATACAGATCGTGCCGACCGAAGACGAGTTCTACAACTTCCATGCGAAGTACGCCCAGGGCGGAAGCCGCCATCTTTGCCCGGCGCCGCTTTCCCCCGAGCTGACCGAATCAGTGCAGGAACTCGCCGTCGCCGCCCATAGCGTGCTCGGATGCCGGGGAATCTCGCGCACCGACATCATGGTGGACGCGGAGAACCGATGCTGGGTTCTGGAAACGAACACGCTTCCCGGCATGACGGGCACGTCTCTCGTTCCCGATGCGGCGCGCGTCGCGGGCATGGGTTTTTCTCGCGTCTGCGAACGGCTTATCGAGCTCGCGCTCGAATAGGAGAGCAAGGGACTGTCGAAGGACGCACGAAAGCGTTCGCCGTCGTTCGAGGCAGGGGCGAGATTCATGCAATGCCACATCGCGCACATCGCGCGCGAACCCTGCGGCGCCAAGGGGCGGGGATTCCTAGAAGAGCCCGAGCGTATGGGCGATGAAAGCGGCGACTGCAATAAGGGCTGCGATGAAAAGCCAGCTCACGGCATAGCATCCCTTGTTTCCGTCCCTCGCCTGATCCAAGATCCTGTCGTGCGGCGTCCGATGGTCTTTCACGACGACGGTCGTCGAGCCGTTCTTCGGGATCTTCACCTTGCCGGTAAGCTTGAACGACGCAGGGTCCGCAGCAAGGGTGCGGACAGCTTCTCGGCTGAGTTCGGGGTCGGGTCTGAACCCTTCTCCCGCTCGTTCTGAGAACTGCTTCAAGAAGGCTCCGAACGTTGCTTCGTATCGCGGATCGAATGCGATGACGGCGGCTTGCGCCCAATATTCGTTCGTTCCCTTCGATTCATCGATTGCGACGAAGCTGAGCACGTACGAGAGGGTCCAGCCCTTCGCGTGGTATACGGCGATCTTATACGAATCGGAAGCGGAAAGGCACCCGATACGGTTGCCGAACCGATTCACGAGCCAAGCCTGCTGCCGCGCGTGGGAATCGGTGTCCCACTCGATGGAGCCGATATCTCCTACGGCGTTGTCGGGTCCTGCGAGCTGCGACATGAGCTTCCGGTCGGGCGCCTCGACGCGCAGGTATGCGCCGAAATACAGGTCGCGGGCCGATGAGGCTGCCATGGCATTCCTTTCATGTTAGGCTACCAACGTCTGAAGAGGGGAGCAATCAAGCCTATGAGCGATGCTTTGACGAAGCTCAATGAATATATCACCGACGGCACGCCCGCCGACATTCGAGAGCGGTATGCCTCACTGAAGGAATATGCCGCCGTTTCCGATTTCGGCCGGCTCGACGAAGACGTCGTCGTGCTCGATACCGAAACCACCGGGTTTTCCCAGAATCATGATGAGCTGACGCAGATCGCCGCCGCTCGCATGAAGCGGGGCCGTATCGTCGAATGGTTCGTCACCTTCGTCAATCCCGGCAAGCCCATCCCTGAAGAGGTCGCTCGCCTGACGGATATTCATGACGAAGACGTTGCGGACGCCCCGTCGCCCGACGATGCGCGGATCCAGCTCGCTGCGTTCGTGGGCGATTCCTGCATCGTCGCGCACAACGCTGCATTCGACAAAGGATTCTGCACCAAAAGCCAAGGCGGTGCACCTTTGTCCGACAATCTTTGGATCGACTCGCTCGACCTGGCGCGCATCGCGCTTCCGCGTTTGAAATCGCATCGTCTCATCGATATCGTGAAGGCGTTCGACGCGCCGGTGTCGACGCATAGGGCCGACGCCGACGTCGAAGCGCTCTGCGCCGCATACCGCATCATGCTCGCCGCTATCGCGAAGATGCCGAAAGACCTGGTCTCCTATATTGCCGAACTTGCAGATGCCGATTCCTGGCCGACAGGCGCCGTCTTCAAGGATATGACGAACTTCCAGCAGGCCGTCTGCGAAGCGCAGGCGGATTCCCCTGCTGTTCTCGAAAAGAAATTCCCCTTCACGTTGCGTGCTCTGCGTTCGGTGCGGTTCAGGGCCGCTTCATGCGCATCGGCGCCCCGCGCCTCCGATACCGCCTCCGACGCCGGCTCGCCGAAAGACCGAGCGGAGACGGGCGACGACCTTGCGCGCCGCTCGGGCGAGATCGTCGATCTCTCATCCGCCGACCGTCCTTTGGAGCTGCCGAGCCAGCAGGATCTCGACGCCATGTTCGATGCGCGCGGCGTGGTAGGGGAGATGTACGCGGGCTATGAGCCCCGCATGGAACAGAAGATCATGGCATCCGAGGTCCTCAGGGCGTTTTCGACCTCGACGAACCTCGTGGTCGAAGCGGGGACGGGCGTCGGTAAATCCATGGCGTATCTGCTTCCTTCCGCCATGGCGGCACTGCGCAACGGCATTCCCGTCGGCGTTGCGACGAAGACCAATGCGCTTCTCGATCAGATCGTGTACAAAGAGCTTCCGCTGCTGCACGATGCCCTTGCCGCCAAGGGCTTCGGCGATCTCCAATACGTCGCCCTGAAAGGCTTCAGGCATTATCCATGCCTGCTCCGCATCGATTCGGTCATGAGGGACGGCGTTCATGATGTGAACGTATCCGGTCGAGACATCTCTCAGGCCCCGTCGCTCGCCGGCATGCTTTCATTCATCGAGCAGACCGAATACGATGACATAGACGGCCTGAAGATCGACTACCGCGTGCTTCCGCGATATGCGGTCACGACGGAATCCAGGGATTGCCTCAGGCGCAAATGCCCCTTCTATGGAACCTACTGCTTCGTTCATGGATCGCGCAAGAAGGCCGAGCGCTCCCATATCGTCGTGACGAATCACTCCCTGTTCTTCCGCGACGCGTCCTCCGACGGCAGCCTTCTGCCGAAGGCCCCTTTCTGGGTCGTCGATGAGGCTCATGGTGCCGAGGCCGAGGCGCGTCGCGCCCTTTCCGTTTCCCTTGACGCATCCGAGATGCTGAGGCTTTCCAGGCGCCTGGCCTCCGACGAAGGCGCGCGGAATCCTTTCGTGCGCCTTGAACGCCGCGCACCGGAATGCGAGGCCGTCCTGCCCGAAACCAGCACGCTCTTCTTCGGTCTGACCGAGAAGGCGAAGAAGAGGGGAAAGGATTTCGCCGTCGCGGCCGCGTCTTTCGCGCATGGGATGAAAGATCTGTCCGCATGCGCCACGCAGCAGGACCGCCGCTATGACGTCTTCGACCTCTGGATCAACGACGATATCCGTGCATGCGACGCGTTCGTCGAGCTTGTCAAGAAGGCTTCCCAGTTCAGGGAAGCCGCCGAGAGACTCGCGTCATCCGGTTCGGAGCTTGTCGCGTTCCTCGAGGAGACGGATGGCCTCGGCGATGTCCAACGAGATATCGCGACCATCGCGATCGATGTCAAATCGATGCTGCAAGCCTGCGAAGCCATTATGGAAACCCCTGATCGGAACTACGTGTATTCGGCCCATGTGTCTCGTAAGCCGGAGCACGTCGCCGAGCGCTTGGAAGCGATGCTCATCGATGTCGGCCAAGAGCTCGATCAAACCCTTTACGAACGTACGCGCAGCATCGTCTATGCGAGCGCGACGCTTTCGGTCGGGCATGGGTTCTCCTCGTTCAATCGGGCGATGGGCCTTGGCGGCGACGGATCGGCGCGGGTGAACGAGTGCCTGCTCGGATCGAGTTACGATTTCGAGAACCATATGAGGGTCTTCGTCTTGAACGATATCCCCGACCCGCGCGATCCCGCATACCTTCCGATCCTCGAGGGGCTTCTTGCACGCGCGCATATCGCGCAAGGAGGAAGCATGCTGACGCTCTTCACCAATCGGCGGGAGATGGAAACCTGCTTCGACGACATCAATCCTCGAATGAAGGAGGAGGGCCTGCGCGTCGTATGCCAGAAATGGGGCGTGTCGACCAAGGGTCTGCGCGACGAATTCATTGCGAACGAGACCCTCTCGCTCTTCGCGCTCAAAAGCTTCTGGGAGGGCTTCGATGCCCCCGGCTCGACCCTTAAGGGGGTCATCATCCCGCGCCTGCCTTTCTCAAGCCCCAACGATCCTCTTTCGAAGGAGCGCGCCGCCCGCGAGAAGGGCGCTTGGTCGAAGTACTGCCTGCCGGCCGCGGTCATCGATCTCAAGCAGGCGGCGGGACGTCTCATCAGGTCTTCGACCGATACGGGCATCCTGATCCTCGCGGACAGGCGCCTGGTGACCATGGGGTACGGCAGGACGTTTCTCCGATCGCTTCCTTCTCAGAACATCACCGTCTGTTCAACCGATGAGCTCATCGAGGCCATGACAGGCGGACTCTTCGGAAGCCTTTCGGGATAGGGGGTTCCGAGGCCTATGTTCGGACGGCGTACGCGGCAGGAAGGCGGGCTCGCAGGCATCGCGGGAAGCCTCCATATAAAGAAGAGGACGGCAGGGACGTCCAATGAGATCTCCGTCTCCATTCTGGAAGAGCGCAGCTCCAAGGCCGGCCTTTCCAAGTCCGGCCCGCGCGACGTGTTCATCGGCGATCTTGGAAGCGGCGTTTCCGCATTCGGCTCGCCCGACGGCAAGGGCGCGACCCGTTCGCAAGCGTCTTCCGGCACGCTTCCTTCGCTTCCCCGAAAGGCCCGTCTTGCCGAGAATGGCTCCAAGAAGGCAATGGACGCCCCTGCACGGCGTTCCGTCTTCGCACGCCTGCTTCTCGGCGCGGCGGATGCGGCGCAGGGCGGTTCGTCATCGGAGGCGTTCCAGGTGTCGAGGGGCTCGTCCGGACCGGCCGGTCCCCTTGCCAGCGCGTTCGACCTTCAACGCGAGGTCGAACGGCGAAAAGCCGCGCGCCGCCGGCGCCGCCTCGTGCTGTCTGCGCTCTTGGGCGGCGTGCTCGTCGTGACGATCGGCGCAGCGGGCGTGTACGCCCATGGACGATACGTCGAATACCAGGAGACCATGGGGCTTCTCCATCAAGGGATGTCGGAGCTGCAGGCCGCCGATGTCGCGGTTGTGCCCATAGACCAGGCCATCGTCGGCGATGTGACCGCCGGCGGCGCTGCGGGATTCCAGGATCTGATCGACCAGATCGATGCCGCGGAGGTTCATCTGAACGCCGCCAAGGGGCTTGCCGAGGAGTCATACGACCAGCTTTCCGACTCGGAATCGAAGGAGGCGGCCAGCCAGGTGATCAAAGCCGCCGATGCCCGCCTGGAGATGCTCGGCTACGGCAAATCCATCCTTCAGGAGGACATGAAGGCTTCGGACGCCATCGCGCTCCTCGGCGAATGCTGGGCTACGGTCGGCGAAGCCGATGACGCCATGCGCGAGTCGGCGCGTCTGGTCGAAGACACCACGGAGGCGAACACCAAGGAATCGGAGGAGAAGAGCAAGGAGGCCCAGGCGCTTTTTGAGAAGGCGAAGGACCAGTTGGAGGTCGTGAAGACCCGCTATCCGGCCGCAGGCCTCGACGCCGTCGGGAACTACATAGACAAGCGCATCGAGGAAATCGGCTACGCGATCGCATCCGACGAGGCCATCTACATTCAAGACAAGGCGACGGCCGACGCTCAGAACGAGCGGTACAACGAAGCGGACGACGAGGCGGTCTCCATTGCCGACGGCATTCCGAAACGAATAGAGAACGTCATCCTCGATCAGTACGATCTCAACGTGAAGGATGCGAACGAAGGGTACTTCGCTGCCCGCTCCGACGCGGCCGCTGCCGACTCCTTTTTACGGGAATACCTCGGGATATCGCAATAAGCGCCTTAGTGTATACTTCTAGCAGCCATATCCATATTGAGCGAACCATGAATCGATAGGCGAAACGATGACCAACCTCATAGACCACGTCGCGTACCTCTCCGATGAGATCGGCCCGCGCCCTTCGGGCACGGAGGAAGAGCAGCAGGCAGCTATCTATATCATGGATCGCCTGCAGAAAGACGCCCATCTTCCGGTCGAGGTGGAGGATTTCGCAAGCAGCACCGATTCCTCGCTTCCGTCTCTCATCTGCTACGGGGCAATGCTCGTCGCCGGCGTCCTGGCCGTTCTGGTCCAGGTCGCCATTATCCCGGCGGCCATCCTCGCGCTCGTCGCCTTCTCGCTGTTCGCGCTCGAATTCTTCGATCATCCCGTGCTGTCGCGCTTCTTTAAGAACGGGGTCAGCCAGAACGTCGTCGCCACGTATCGTCCGCCCCGCCGCGCGCATGCCGCCGGCAGCCGGCGGCGCAAGGTCATCCTCGTCGCCCATTACGACAGCGGCAAGGTCCATCCCGAATACCGCTCCGGTTTCGTGAAGATCCTGAAATACCTGCAGATCGCATCTCATGTCGCCATGGCGCTGGCGGCGCTGCTCATCATCCTGCGCGCTCTGTTCTTCCGCGACGCGGACGGAGCCGGCATCGGCGTTTTCAATGCGCTGCTCATCATCGCGCTCGTCGCCATCCTTCTTCCGGTCGTCCGCCTTGGCTACGGCCATATCGCTGCGTACAACGACGGCGCGAACGACAATGCGTCGGGCGTCGCGGTCCTGCTCGAGGTCGCGCGGCGTATCGGCAACGGCATGGTCTCCTCCACGCCGCGCCCCATGGACGGCATCGTGCACGATGAGGAGGCTCTCAGAGCGGAAGGCCTGGTCGGGCCTAACACCGCGCTCGTCTATGAAGATGCGTCTCCCGAAGAAGAGCTCGCCGCCGCCAAGGCGGCCATCGCCGCTCTGACGGGCAAGCCGGTTGCCGGCGCTGCGGAATCCTACGATATCGCGCGCAATCTCGTTCACGTGACCGACGTCGCATCCATTCCCACGCCGTCCGAGCGGGAGTCGGACGAATCCCTCCAGGATGTCCGGGCCGAAGATGCCGCCGATACCGCCGTTCCGACAGAAGCTTCGAGCGGTGCTGCAGCCGCCGAGTCCGATGCCGATGCCGAATTCGAGTCGACCGACAAGGCCGTCGGCGGCGCGCCCGAGCCGTCCGAGTCACGCGCGCAGCCCGTTTCGTCCTCACCCTCCGCCTCCCCGCATCAGGGATCTGCCGAGGTTCCCGAATGGTATGCGAAGGCGACGGCCCGTGCCCGCAAGGAGGCCGAGGAATCCACGGGCAAGGTGGAGCGTTCTCGTTATGCCGAGATTCCGGTCGTCCCTGCCGCCGAGTCGCCCGCCGTTGCCTCCGATGCAATCCATGCGGAAGAGCCCTGCACGACGCCTGTTTCGGATTCCACCGACGATGCCTCCGAGACGCCCGGCCAGGCGCCGAGCGATGCAGTCTCTTCCAGGGCGGAAAAGACGGATATCGCGCCGGCCGGAACGGACGAGATGGATTCCCGCGCCGATTCGGAAGGGGCCGGCGAACAAGAAATCCATGCGGAAGAGACGGCGATCGACGAGCGCTCAGCCGATGTCCGCGAGGAGGACACGGCCGTGTCCGAAGCTGCCGATCGGGACGAAACCGTCTCGCCTGACGAGACTGACAAGCCTGACGAACCTGTCGAAGAAGGACAGGTTTCCTCTTCCGATGGTTCCGAAGCGGCTGAAGAAGAACCCTTGCCCGTCGATCCTCTGGCGCGGACCCAAAAGCTTCCTGCTTCGGTCAGCGCCGAGCGCAGCGCGGAGCTTGCCGACCGAGCCAAGAAGGAGCGTGTGTCCGTCACCTACGACGATCCGCTCCGGCCTGCGGCCGATCTCGGTGCCACGAGCGTCATGAATCCCGTGGCGGCTGCGGCGTCGGCCCAGGACAACGCCATGCATGTATTCGAAATACCGCGCATTTCGCCCGCCCCGACGGCGGCGGAGCCTCTGAGTTCGTTCGATGACCTGCGCCAGCGCGCGCCTCTGGCGAGCGCGACCGAGTCCGCCTCCAAGGCGACTGCGAAAGACCTGCTCTCGACCTTGCCTCCGATAGAGGGTCCGGAATCGTCCGCGGATGCCACTGCGAAAATCGAGATCAACCGCGCGGGCACGTTTGCCGCCGCATCCGCCACGGGGGCCTTCGAGCCTTTGGGGGACGAACTTGTGGGCGGCTTGGCGCCTGAAGACCTCTATATCGACGATGCGGACGATTCGGCTCTGGATGAAGATTACAGCGAAACGGGAGCCATCGTCGGCGAAGGCTATGTCGATATGCCGAAGTCGCGCATCGGCCGCTTCTTCGATCGGTTCCGCAAGCCCAAGGAGCCCGAGGAGAGCACGAGCGACTGGCTCGGCGTGGATGAGGATTTCAACGCGCGCGATGCCGGTAAGGCGCGCGGCGGTTGGGACAGCTTCAAAGACGATGACGATTGGAAGGGCGGTGCCTTCAGCGATCTGCGGGCCAGGATAGCGGGCCGCATGGCGCACGACGACCAGGTCCTCTACTCCGACGAGGAGCTTGCCGGTGCCGAGGCGCCGGATGCCCCGTCCGACGCGGACGCTGTCGCGCTCGACGGCGCGCCGGACGGGGCGACCCAGGCCATGCTCCCGCTGACGGATGCCGACACCCACGAGCCTCTTTCCGAAACGGCCGTCGCCCAGGCGGCCTCTCCGGCCGAACAGGACGCGGCGGCCCACGCAGACGAGATCGATCAGGTCTATTCCTTCGCTGCGGGCGACATCAACACCGAAATCTGGTTCGTGGCGCTTGGATCCCAGGTGGATTCCAATGAAGGAATCCGCGCCTTCCTCTCGCGCCATGCCGCCGAGATGCGCGGCGCCGTCATCGTGAACCTCGAGGCGCTCGGCGCCGGCGAGATAAGCTACGTGGAGAAGGAGGGGGCCGTTCTCCAGAGTTCCTCTTCCAGCCGCATGAAGCGTTACCTCCGTCGTGCAGGCCAGTCGCTCGGCGTGTCCATCAAGGGCGCATCGATCGAATGGAAGGACAGCGCGTCGAGCTATGCGCTCAGGCATCATATGCAAGGCATCGGCATCGTCGGCATGGAAGGCGACAAGCCTGCGGGCTGCGGAGAGGCCGGCGATACGGTCGAAGCCGTCGATCCCGCCCTGCTGAGCCAGAACACCGACGTGGTCATCGAGCTCCTGAAGAACATCTAGGTGGTTTCTTGCGATTTCTCCCGAGGCGTCGGCGCGGCTAGGCTATACTATGCATGCTTCGCCGCAGGGCGAAATGCGGGTGTGGCCAAGTGGTAAGGCAAAAGCTTCCCAAGCTTTCATTCGCGGGTTCGAGTCCCGTCACCCGCTCCATACGATTACGAGAGCCGCCTCCGGGCGGCTCTTTCCTTCTGCAATTGGCCTGATTAGAGGCGCGCGTGCGATTTCGAAAATAATCGACGAAAGTGCTTGCAACTTCGGAATCCTTCGTTGTACTATAGCCAAGCACTTTTTTGCGGGCCTGTAGCTCAGGTGGTTAGAGCGCACGCCTGATAAGCGTGAGGTCACAAGTTCAAGTCTTGTCAGGCCCACCATCTCCGCTAATAAACGCCCCATCGTGAGCCACGAGCCGGTGGGGCGTTTATTGTAAGTGCGAACATACGGGGCATTAGCTCAGCTGGGAGAGCGCGGGCTTTGCAAGCCTGAGGTCAGGGGTTCGATCCCCCTATGCTCCACCATATTCTTTCGGCCTGCATTCGCGGGCCGTTTTTGTTTTACTGGCTCGATCGATAGACCCATCGCATCGGTTCGAGCTCATAGCAATACCTCTATTTCATTCTTGTAATGGGCTGCAGAAGGCAGAGACTTCGAGTGCTTGGCCGACCTGCTCGACCCGTTGAGGGTGAAAGTCCTAGGTTGGCGGCATAGCCGTCGCAGCGCGGCGCACTCGACTCGTCATTGCGCTCGTGGATTAACGTAATATGTATAATTACGTGGGATTAGGATAGAAAGAGGGTTGGGATGAAGGTGTTTTTGAAGGGGCTTGGAGTTGTGCTGCTCATCGGATTGGCGTTCTATGCTCCTCCGGTGGTCGTGATAGTCCTCGCAGTATTCGCTGCATTCAAAATTTATGAGATTGTGTATTACCGCGGAGAGAAATTCCAATCGATTAAGGCGCGTATCGCCGGTCACATCCAAGAGTGCAACGATATGAACGCGTATATCGAAGGGCTGAAGGCCGTTCAACTTGGTACGAACCAGGTTCGGTACGGGACTTCCGACTATCGCGATAACAGCAGGTGGAACTACAAGCGCTCCAAGCTGAAAAGCATCAGGAGCGAACCGAACGTCCACAGCTGTTCCCGCTCTGTATGCGATAACTCTCGCAGGGATCCTATAAAGTACGTCTGCAAGTATTTCGGATTTAAGGCCGATGAAGCAACGCTCGACACGTTCGAGGGAATGCTCAACGACTTCGAGGCCGTCGAAGAGGGCAAGCGTTTGCTGGTCGACCAGAAAAACGAAATCATGGCAAGCATCGACGGCGAGGTTCCCTGGTTGATAAAGAAATTAAGCGCCAAGCGGCTTTCCAAGGAGCTGGGTTTCGAAGAAGTGGACCTGTCCGAGGCCTACTATCCCAGCTTCGTTTTCCAGTACGTATCTTCTGGAGGCAATGCATCGATGGAGAACGAAGTCGTCATGAACGTTCCCAATTTGAATGCAATGGTCAATTACCTAAACGATCGCATCAAATGGAAGAAGAGCGTAGCTGGCCAGCGTGCCTTGATGACGAGTGCGCTTCGTCGCTATATTCTCGATCGCGGCGGCCATCGGTGCAAGCGATGCGGAATCGGCACTGCCGAAGAGCCTCATCTGCTTTTGGAAGTCGACCATATCGTTCCTGTGTCGAAGGGCGGCATGACCAAGGAGGATAACCTGCAGACGCTCTGTTGGAAATGCAATCGAAGCAAGGGCGCCAAGATAGCTTGACGGTTCATTCGAATTCCTTTTCGGCCTGCATTCGCGGGCCGTTTTCGTTTTCGGCACCACTGCTTCGACCCTTTGAGGCCTGATGTTCATATTGCGCAGGTCAAATTCATAGATTTATCAGGATGTATAATACATTGCTCGTATATGCGGGCATGCAGGGCGAAGCTTGGAAAAGAGGTGATTATGAATCGAATCGAGGCCCTGAACGTTCTAGGACTTGATTCCGACGCCACCGAGCAGGACATCAAAGTCGCATACAGGGAATGTGTCCAGATTCTCCACCCCGATCGATTCGCCTCGAACGAAAAGCTCCAAAGCCGCGCGACCGAGCAGTTCAAGCGCCTGCAAGATGCCTACGACTACCTTACGAGCGACAAGGGACGCCGCGCTTCGTCGGCCTCCTCCCGCTCGTCTACGTCATCGGGTTCGCGCACATCCTACAGCACCGTCGAAGCGCGACTTGCCGGATTGGCGGCGGCGCGGACCCAGCTTATAGCCCAACGCGATACGCTTTTGGACGAACGTCGCAACGCGGCCGTCATGATTGCAGCGGGAGCCATCGTCGCCTTTGCCTTCAGACGTGTCGTATGGCTTGCCGGGATAGGCGGCGTGCTTGCGGTGAGCGGCATCGCCTCGCTCGTGAGGGCCATGCAGAATATCGGCACCATCGACGAGCATCTCAAGGAAATGGAGATGCAGCGTCGTCATCTAGAGGAAGAACTGGAAGAAGAGTAAATGAAGCAAGAGAACCTTCGCAACGTAGCCATCATCGCACACGTCGACCACGGCAAGACCACGCTGGTCGATCGTCTTCTGTATGCGGCCAACGTGTTCCGCAGCAACCAGCAGGTCGAAGAGCGCGTGCTCGACAGCAACGACCAGGAGCGCGAGCGCGGCATCACGATCCTTTCCAAGAACATCTCCATTCAGTACGGCGATACCAAGATCAACGTCATCGACACTCCCGGCCATGCCGACTTCGGCGGCGAGGTGGAGCGCGTCCTCAACATGGCCGACGGCGCCCTGCTTATCGTCGACGCTTTCGAAGGCCCTATGCCTCAGACGCGCTTCGTGCTCGAGCATGCTCTTGACCAAGGGCTGCGCATTCTCCTCGTCGTGAACAAGATCGATCGTCCCGGCGCGCGCCCCGAAGAAGTCGTGGACGAGGTCTTCGACCTCATGGTCGAGCTCGGCGCGTCCGATGAGCAGCTCGACTTTCCCGTGGTGTATGCCTCTGCCGTCAACGGGTTCGCCCGCTACGAGTTCGATGACGGCAATATGGACATGATTCCGCTGCTCGACACCATCATCAAGGAGATCCCGGCACCTGAGTGCGATCCCGACGGGCCTATCGCCCTGCAGATCTGCACGGTCGACCACTCGAGCTTCGTCGGGCGTATCGGCGTCGGCCGTTTGCATAGCGGCACCATCCACAAAGGCGAGCAGGTCCTCGTCATCAAGAACGACGGCACGCGCTATAACGCGGTCATGAAGCAGGTCTTCGCCTTCGAATCGCTCGGCAAGACCGAGAAGGAGGAAGTCACCGCAGGAGATATCGTCGCCGTCGTCGGAGTCGACGATGCCGATATCGGAGATATGGTCACGAGCGTCGACCACCCGGTCCGTCTCGACCCCATCAAGGTCGAAGAACCCACGATGGCCGTCGTCTTCGAGGCGTCCACAAGTCCGCTCGTCGGCCGTGAAGGCGATATCGTCGGCGGACGTCAGCTGCACGAGCGTCTGATGAAGGAGGCGGAAAGCAACATCTCGATGAGGATCTCCGATTGCGAGGACGGTCTCGGCGTCGAGGTCGCGGGACGCGGCGTCCTGCATCTTTCCGTGCTCATGGAAACGATGCGCCGTGAAGGCTTCGAATTCCAGGTCGGTCGCCCGCGCGTCATCATCAAGACCGACGAGCACGGTCATAAGCTCGAGCCTATCGAGGAAGCCACCGTCGAGGTTCCGAGCGAATACGCCGGCAAAGCCATCGAGGTCTTCGGCAACGCCGGCGGCGAGATGACCGACATGGTCTCCCGCGACGACCAGACGCACCTCGTCTTCAAGATTCCCTCTCGCGGTACGATGGGGCTCAAGACCCGTTTGCTCAACGCTACGCACGGCGAAGCCAACATGTTCCATCATTTCTCGGAGTACGGCGCCTTCCGCGGTGAATTCGCCGGTCGCAAGAACGGCAGCATGATCGCGATGTCGACGGGCAAGTCGGTCGCCTATGCGCTCGACACGCTGCAGCAGCGCGGCAAGATGTTCGTCGGTCCGGGAGAGGAATGCTACGAGGGCATGATCGTCGGAGAAAGCGCCAAGGAAGGCGACATGGTCGTCAACGTCGAGAAGGCCAAGGCGCTCGGCAACCAGCGCTCGTCGACGGCGGACAAGGCCATCCAGCTCACGCCTCCGACGAGGTACACGCTCGAAGAGGCGCTCGAATACATCCAGGACGACGAACTCGTGGAAATCACGCCGAAGAGCATCCGCCTGCGCAAGCGCCTGCTGTCCGCGACCGATCGTCGCAAGGCCAGCAAGCGGTAGCCGTTCGCCGTCATCCGCTTTGACGCGGCCATCGGCCATGCGGTCCCGTCGACGGGCATCCTAGGGCGCATGCTGCGTCCGAGCTCGCCGGCATGTCGTCAAGCATGCGGGCCGATAACCGCATCCGCTGTCGGCCGGGGTTTTCCGACGCCGTCCGCAGCCGTGCCTATGAACGTATTGTGACGCGGGGGCCGTCAGAGAACCGCATATGGGAAAATGTCGAAAAACATGCGTCTTACGACGCGAGAATCGAGAGGTGAAGGATGCCCATGGAAACGCTCCGTATCGCAAGAAACGTCGCGGCGTTCGCCTGCGCAGCGGCGCTGAGCTTGAGCCTTGCCGCGTGCGGCTCGCACAATGAATCGGGTTCCGCCGGCGCTGCGCCCGACATATCGGACACATCGGGCGGCGTTGCTGCGACGGTCAATGGGACGGATATCGGCGAAAACGCCGTTTCATCCTATGTCGCGAACTTCCGCAACCTCAACTCGCTCAATGAAGACACCGATTGGGCGCAGTGGATGGTCGACAACGGCTATACCGCGGAAGACCTTCGCAAAGAGGTCATCAATTACTACGTGAGCCAGGAGCTCGTGCGTCAAGCGGCTGAGCAGAACAACGTCAAGGTGGACGAAGATGCCGTTGACGAGCAGCTCAACACCATGAAGATGAACTACGATTCCGATGGCGACGGCTCGCTGAACGCGGACGAGACCGCTTCGTGGAACAAGGCCCTCCAAGCTGTCGGCATCGCGTCCGAGGACGAATACCGTACGCTCCTTGAAATGTACTCGCTCGAGGCCAGCCTGCAGAAGGCCGTTGTGCCGGATACCGCTCCGTCCGATGAAGACATGCTTCAGTACGCTCAGATGTATGCGACGGCATACGACGGTGCGAAGAAGTCGAGCCACATCCTTTTCGCCTCCGATGACCAGGCGACCGCCCAGGAGGTTCTGGACAAGATCAATTCCGGCGAGCTCGACTTCGCCGAGGCGGCGAAGCAGTATTCCACAGACACCGCTTCCGCGGCCGATGGCGGCAATGTCGGCTGGGATGTCCTGAATTCCTTCGTGAAGGAGTACACTGACGCGCTCTCCGGCCTTGGCGAGGGCGAAGTGAGCGGGCTCGTCACCTCCGAATACGGCATCCATATCATCAAATGCACCCAGGTCTTCAAGACCCCCGAAGAAGTGACGTCCGTCGATCAGATTCCCTCCGAATGGCTCGACTCCATCAAGGCATCGCTCCAGCAGGCGAACAAGACTTCGGCATACAAAGCTTGGTTCAAGGATTTCTATGACAGCGCCGATATCACGGTCAACGATATGCCCGAAGGCCTTCCGTACGATGTCGATTTGACCGGCTATACGCCGGCCGCCGGGTCTCCGGCCGCTTCGACGTCTGCCGGCGCTCCGGGTTCGGCTCCGTCTGACGGCTCGGCTGCCGCCGACGCGTCCGGAAACGGCGGGTCCGCATCCACGGGCGGCGCGTCGGCCTCTTCTGCTGCCGAACAGCCTTCCGAAACCGCTGCGAAGTAAGTCCGGAACGCGAATCGAATCGCCGGCAAGCCTAAGTCCTCCGATGTTCCACGTGAAACATCGGAGGACTTTTTCATGCTTCGCCATCACGGCTTTCGTTGATAGACGCATTATCTCGATCGGCTTTTGCGGCCTCCCTGTGTCCCTTTCTTCATCTTTAGGGGACGCCGAAAAGAGTTCTGCCCATGGGGAAGGTTCTTTGGTATACTTCATTGCTGCTATGCTGCGCATAGCGATCGACCGAATGGAGAGATGTCCGAGCTGGCCGAAGGAGCACGATTGGAAATCGTGTATGCCCCAAAAGGGTATCTGGGGTTCGAATCCCCATCTCTCCGCCAGATTTTGCCGACGCCTCTGTGAATCACGGAGGCGTTTTTCCAAGCCCCGCGTACGTGGGCTTCACCCTACGGAGGGGTGGCAGAGTGGTTGAATGCGGCGGTCTCGAAAACCGTTTAGCCGGCTTAACCGGCTACGAGGGTTCGAATCCCTCCTCCTCCGCCAGTTTTCTTCTCGAGAGAGGCGCGAAAACGAAAGCTGGTCTCTCGTTTTGCAGCTCACATGGGGGTTTGATCTTCTAAAGCGATAGTGCGCATGCTGCGTTCGCACGACCTCTATAATCGTTTCCTGGATAAACTATCTTTCCAAAGGGGACATGCGTGAGCGTTACCACCGTATCCGATGCCGCCGATTCCGCGAGCTGTCGGCTGGATTCCACGTACTTCATCTCGTTTTCCATGAGCCATGAAACGCTTCGGCGCGCGCTCAAGGTGTCGAGTCCGCTCAATATCATGCAGTATCGCATCCTTATCAGGGCGTTTCTTTCGTCACCCGCAGCGACGCCGCAATCGGTGCTCATCGATTCCTTAGGATTGAAGCCTTCGGCGGCCGCGCAGGCGACCGCCGTGCTCGAAGAGGCGTCGTTCATCGTGCGGCAGGCGGGGCGCTCGGACGCGCGTGCGCGGGACATCTTCATCACCGAAGATGGTGTTGCGCACATCGCCCAGGTCAATGCTGCGCTGGTCGATGAGCTCTATCGGTCGTGGCCGACCGACACGCCTTTGTTCAGGGATATCCTCGAGACGGTCGTGTATGCGGGCGCGCGTATCGATCCGATCCTCAGCTCGGGGAACTCCGAGCGCTTCCCCGCATCTCACGTCGTGACCACGGTCGAGCTCATCGCCCATAGGCTGGAGCACGATATCGTGGCGGGGGCGGGGGCGTCCCTGGGCGAATGCCGCATCATGCAGCGCCTGTGCGAGGTCGGCCGTCCTTTGCGCATCGGAGATCTGGCCGATCAGATATTCATGAACAATGCCACCGCTACGCGCAACGCATCGAAGCTTTGCGGTCGTGGATGGGCGCGCAAGCTTGTCGACCCGCATGACAGCAAGGCCGTCTACCTCGACCTGACCGAAGCAGGCGCGCAGGAAGCGCAGAGGATATGCCGCATCATCGACGAAGCCGCCTATACGCGCTTCTGGAGCATCATGAACGAAGAGCAACGCGAGGCCTTCCGTCAGCTGGGCAGCGTCGTCATTGCAGATTTGCGCAGGAAGAAGGAGGCGGAGCGTCTGTCTGCGTTGAGCCTGCTCCGCCCTATGGATTAAGAGTCCGCTGCATGGCTCGACCCCCGGAGGATGCCGTGAAGGCGTTCTCCGGGGGTCGAATGCCGATGTGCCGCATGAGGCGCCTGCCTCGGCCGATATGGGGATGGGCCGAGGCGCGGATATGTTCGTCGGATCTAGCCGAGGCGCTTAGCTCCGAAGGCCGTCATCGCGACGTTCGCCACGATGCCGCCTACGAGCCAGGCAAACGCTGCTCCGGTAGAGACTTCCGCCTGATTGAGCGTGGCGAAGGTACCGACGGTCAGTGCGCAGACGATGGCGCCGCAGACAAGGGCGATGAGCCCGGTGCGCAGCAGCGAGGGAACGAGCGCTTCTTCCCTGCAAGCGCAGGATGCGAGGATGCTTCCCGCGGCGGCGATAAGCGTTCCGAGCTCGATGACGAGCAGCAGCAGGACGATGCCTGTGGATCCGCCGCTCTTTCCTGACATCTGCGCGATCTGGATGCCGGAAAACAGCCCTGCGATGGTAGCCATGAGTCCCGCGAACGCGACGATTGCCGTGATCATACCCCATACCAGGGCATTGGCGGTCATGGTCGACGAATCGGCCTTCGTTTCGCGGGCCTTGGCCGCCAGGATGACGACCGCGGCTGCGGTTATGGCGAACGCCAGGCCGGCGGCGAACATGAATCCGACGAGCGTGCCGCCCGTGAGCGCCCAGCATAGCTGGTCCATAAGGGAGCCTGCGGCTATGTAGGGCGAGGTTGCGCTCCAATAGCTGTAAGACAGGATGCCGGTCGCATCCATGACGGCGATGCCTATGCGGGCAAGGATCATGACGACGATCGCCAGGACATAGAGCAGCGCGAACGGCTTGGCATACGGTGCAAGCTTCTCTTTCATGTCAAAACCTCCTTCTCTGCTCTATGCGTCCAGATCGGCATCGTTCGCGAACGACGCCGCGAAGAAGCCTCCCGCGAATGCCAGGCTGACGTCGCCGAGAAGCGAACCCAGAATGACGTCGCCGACGTAGGAGTTTTCGCCCACGGCGCCGCCGGCGGTGTGCCAGCCGGCATACAGACCGGGGATGACGCGTCCGGACGTGCTGATGACCTGCATTCTGTCGTTGACCATCAGGCCCGCCTTGGTGCCATAGAGATTGCCGCCGATGCGGCAGCCGTAGAACGGAGGCGTCATGATGGGGTGCAGCCACTCTTTCGGCATGGGGTACATGAAGTCGTCCTCGCCGGCCTCGCAGCATGCGTTCCATTTCTCGACGGCCTCCGTCAGGATGCCTTCTTCGAATCCGAGGTCGCGCTCGAGCTCTTCAAGGGTGTCGCGCTTCTTGAGGACGTCGGCTTCGATGGCGTCCTGGACGCCGTGGTGCCAGTCGCGGTAGTGCTCGGGAACCTTCTCTATCTGCTCGAGGTCGGGGGTGATGAGCTTGCGGCAATGCTCCTGCCCGAAGCCCGCCAGGTAATCTTCGTACTTTCCGTCGAAGATGATGTAGCCGCGGTGCCCCGGGTTGGACATCTGGACGGTGGCAAGGTCGCCCAGCGCATAGATGGCCGCAGCGCCGTCTTCGCCCACGCGGCTGTCCATGTAACGCAGGCGGTTGCCGGCACGGTCGATCGTGAACCACGGCTGGCGGGACAGCTGCGTCATGCCGTCGTAGAGGAAGCGCGCCCACTCCTTGCCTTCGCTTGCCCAGTCGACGCCGCCGTCGAAGGAAGCGGAGCTGTTGAATCCGGAGACGTCGGCGTTAACGCCCAGGCCCATGCGGAAGCACTCGCCGGTCTCGCCGAGCACCAGATAGCTTGAGGCGCAGCCCATGGCCGCCGTCGGGATGTACTTGTCGAGCAGCGATTTGTTGTTGCAGAATCCGCCTGCCGTCAGGATGACGCCCTTCTTCGCGTGGATGTAGACCTCGCCCTCATAGTTCTCGTTGGCCACGATGCCGACGACGGCGCCGGAGTCATCCTGCACGAGCGCGGTCGCGGGGGTGTTGAACTTGAAGTCGGCGCCTGCGTTCCGCGCGAACTTGTACATGGCATCGGTCGCGTCCTTCATCTTCAGGACGTGGTGGTCGAGCGTCGATTTCTTAGGCGCGACGTAGACGGGAATCTCGCCGAGCCGCCATTCGACGCCGCAGTTGGCCATCCAGTCGATGCACTTTCCGCCGCCTTCGGCGATGCGGTAGATGAGCTTGGGGTCGGCGGCGAAATGGTATTCGTCCATGGCCCAGTCGGTCATCTTCTGCGCATCGAACGGGTAGGTGGGGAATGCGAACCGTTTGTCTTCCTGAAGGCGCGATCCGCCGAGGATTGCGCACATGCCGGCGGATTGCGCGTTTCCGCCCCAGAGGCCTGCCGCTTCGACGCAGATGGTCTGCGCGCCGAGCTCGATGGAGCGGGCCGCAGCGTTCAGGCCGCCGCCGCCGGCACCCACGACCACGATGTCGCATTCGTAATCCCAGCTGGCAGGAACGCTGCGCGGCGGGATGGGCGTCGCGTCATCGGCAGGGAAGGCCGATGCGGTGTGCTCGCGATAGGTGCCGTCGTCGGACGAGGCGTTGCCGCCCCTGCTGTTGGGCACGTCGACGGTTTCGCTGCCGTCGCGGGCCCAGTCGCCGACACGTCCGTCTTCGGTCGCGAACGCAGCGTTCGGATGGGCGATGGATGCCGCGACGCCTGCGGTAGCCAGGCCAGCGAGGCCGAGGAAGTTGCGGCGCGAGAGCCCTTCGTTCGTCTTCTCGGGCATATTATTTCGCCTCCTCGGTCTTCGTGGTGGATTCAGCTCCGGCTGCCTGCGCGAGCGCGTCGTCGACGGCCGTCCTGACGCCGACGGTGGTGACCGTCGCACCCGAGATCGTATCGATGTCCGATCCCTGCGCCGCCTCGATCATATCGGCATACTTGCCGTCGCGGATGGCTTCGAACCCGCCGACGCTTTGCGTCTCGGCGGTTTGGACCATGCGGTCGACGGTGATGACGTTGCCTTTGACGGTAAGCGTGACCGAAATCGGCCCTCCCATGCCCATGCCGGTTCCGGTGTAGGTGCCGTCGATCAGGTTGCCTTCCGCCGATGTCCGCGTCTGCACGATGGCGGCATCCCATGGATCGTCGGTCGTCATGGCGAGCTGCTCTGCGCTTGCCGCGTCCTTCGACCCCGATCCTTCGTACGTTGCCGCGCATCCGGTCATTCCGAATGCGAGCACGGCGGCGCCTGCGACTGCGAACGCCCTTCTACTCATTGCTGCCTCCCTCATCCGTTTCTCTCGCCCTATCCGTCACAAATATTTTTGAAATAAATTTAAATCATTTCTAAAGTAAACTTTATGAGGTGAATTGTAGCAAGTTTATGAATAAAGGTCTAGGAATTTATGAAGAAAAGCCCTGTACAGAATCGGAGAAATGTAGAAGAGGGCGCATGGGCGCATGAAGAAGGCTCCGATGCAAAGCGCATCGGAGCCTTCTTCTGAGTATGCATCGCACGGTTCTCGGCGGGCGATGGACGCGCATGGCAGGAGATGGACGGGCGCAGCTCGTGGCCCGTGCGACGATCTGAATGCGCTTACAGGGCGGCGAGCTCTTTGCCGATCATGCGGCCGAACGTGACGGTGCGCCCCGCCGCCGCGCCGGTCGCCTGGTTGATGTAGCTGCGATCGAAGTAGCAGCCGGAGTCGTTGCCGGTGACGTAGAGGCCTTCGATGACGGTGCCGTCTTCACGTAGGGCCTGGCATTTCGCATTGATGCGAATGCCGTCCATCGTGGCGAGAAGCGATCCGCTCTGGCGAACGCCGAAGTACGGTGCCGTATCGAGCTTCGAGAGGCGGTAGCCCTCTTTTCCGAAGTCCTCGTCGACGCCTGCATCGGTAAGCTCGTTGTAGCGTTCGACCGTCGCGACGAAGGTCTCTTCCGGAAGCCCGAGGCCCTTCGCAAGCTCTTCGAGCGTGTCGGCTTGAACGAGCAGGCCCTTCTCGGCGAGCTGGTCGATCTGGCTTTGGGCGAAGGCCGTGTCGTGGTTGGACGGCGCGCCGTTCTCGAAGGGGAACAGGCGGCTGCAGCCATGCATCACGAACTGCTCGGCATACGTCTTCCAATTGCTGTCGAAAACGGTGCAGTAGGTGTTGCCGGGTTGGTTGAGCGCCGAGTGGAGGATCCAGTCGTAGACGCCGGTGCCTTCGTTGGTGAAGCGTTCGCCGTTCAGGTTGACCTTGAGCCACGGCTGGCTGCCCATCCAGAACATGGAGCTTTCGGCGCCGGTGCCGGACAGAGCATCGGTCGCGATCGCGGCGCGATCGAAAAGCATGGAGGAATGCGTCTGGTCGAACGCGGCGCCCGCCCATATGCAGGCCTTGATGCCGTCGCCCGTGTTGGTCGGGGGAGCCCAGGTGGACGAGATCATTTTGAGCGTTTCGGGCTGAAGCGCACTCATCATCTCATCGTTTTTCGCATAGCCGCCGGTTGCGACGACGACGCCTTTCGAAGCGTTGTACTTCACGTATCCGCCGTCGGCATTCTGCGCGACCACGCCGGTCACCTTGCCGTTTTCAACGGCGAGTTCGACCATAGGCATCGAGAAGACGATCTGCCCGCCGAGCCCTTGGATATATTCGCCGAGAACGGTGGCGCCGTTGATCTTCTTGTCCTTATCTTCGGGCCATGCGGGGCTGTGGCCCGTCGCCCAATGGGCGACGAGGCCTTCTTGGTCGCCGACGGCCGCTTCGTGCCACATCGTCACGCCTTTGGCGGCGATGAGGTCGGTGAACCAGTCGACGGTTTCGGCGGAATTGTCGAACCAGGCGTTGAACAGGCGCAGATCGGTCCGTGCATTGGAATAGCGGTAATAGTCGAGCATCATCTGGGCGCGATCGAAGGTCGTGCCGTCCTCCTGCTGGAGTTTCGTATTCACGGCGCCCAGGTCGTCTTTGACGCTGCCGTAATCCTCGCCCTTTTCGATAACGATGACGGATGCTCCGCCTTCGGCCGCCGCCGCAGCGGCGAACATGCCGCCCGTGCCGGCGCCGACGACGACGACGTCGGCGGTCTGCTCGTCGGCGAACTCGCGATGCCGGGCGCGGC